>JAYZAR010000337.1:0-4870 GCA_036339635.1 Planctomycetota bacterium
CGACGGGATCGAAGCAACGCGGGGACGTGGTTGCCAGGTATCGGGCCGCATTGGATTTGGATGCCGATGGTCAAAGAGGACGCGTCCTGTTTCAGAAACACTGTTCGAATTGTCATCGTGTTGAGGGGTTCGGACATGAAATTGGACCGAATTTAATGACAATCAAGACGCGCGGCGCGGAGACGATCTTAGTGAACGTGCTTGATCCTAATAGGGAAGTGAATCCTGAATATTTGAATTACACGGTCTTGACCGAAGACGGGCGAACGATGACCGGAATGATTGCTGCAGAAAGCGCGACCAGTTTAACGCTCAAACGGGCGGAGTCGGCAACGGATCAAGTCTTGCGGCGGGAAATTGAGATAATGCAGAGCACAGGGATGTCGATCATGCCAGAAGGGATGGAGGAATTGATTAACATGCAAGGGATGGCTGATTTGATTGCCTACCTAATGGAAATTGGCAGCCAACGCGGGATTGGGAACTGAGATCCTTTTTCGTCATCCCGACGTGAATTCTCCATAGCTACGTTAGTTTGAACGACGCCCAAGTGACTGGGGTGATGAACAGAAAGTAACTTAGTTATCGAGCATTCGATGCCGCTTCATTTTATCTCTCAAAGTGCCGCGGTGGATGCCGAGCATCTTGGCGGCCGCTGCCCGATTGCCGTTTGTATGCTTCAATGCGATTCGCAAAACGGCGGGTTCGATTTGGGACAGCATGCGTTCGTAAAGATCATCGATTTCCGGTGCCGCAGCAAGTTGTGATTGGGCCCCGGCTTCGATGAGACCGTCCAGCGACTCGGTGTTTTTTGACGCCGAGGTCAGGGGCTGTTGGCTTGGTGGCAGGTCTGAAAGATCCAGTGGCCGACCTCGGGCAATGACCGAGGCGTGTTCAATCGCATTCCTCAATTCGCGAACGTTACCGAGCCAAGGACGTGATGCGAGTTCACTTTTTACCTGATCGCTGATCGTCCGACCCTTCGCAGGATATCCGACGCGTCGTAGGAAATAATCAACCAGCTGAGGGATATCCTCTGGACGCTCGCGTAAGGGCGGTAAATGAATTGACACTGCTGAAAGCCGGTAGAGCAGATCTTCGCGAAAGGATCCAGCTGCAACCGCTTTGGTTAAATCACGATTGGTCGCGGCAATGACGCGTACATCACACTTTCGTGGTCGGACATCTCCAACGGCCGAGAATTCACCTTGTTCGATGACACGCAATAGTTTGACCTGAATGGACATCGGTAGGTCACCGATTTCATCCAGCAGCACGGTTCCGTGGTTTGCTAATTCAAATAGGCCTTTGCGTTCTTCATGTGCACCGGTGAACGCCGCTTTGGCGTGACCGAACAATTCGCTCTCGACCAGCGATTCGCTGAAGGCAACCGGTGATACCGCCATGTAGGCTTGCTGTCCGCGTTGACTGTGTCGATGAATGGCGGCCGCGACGAGCTCTTTTCCTGTTCCTGTTTCGCCGGTTACCAGCACCGACAAATCGCTGCCAGCGATCAAAGCAATCTGACGAAATACTTTTTGCATGGCAGCGGACTGACCGACCAGCAGTGCGGCTTCGGCGGTATCCTCGGCAATGGGGTTGTCACCGGTTGCTAATCGGTGTTGTAACGCTTGCCTGCAGGCGTGTGCGGCATCCTCTAGCCGGAAAGGTTTGGTCAAGTAATCAGACGCGCCGCCCTGGATTGCCTCTACGGCTGTTTCCAGATCACCGAAAGCTGTCATGACAATGGTCGGCGCATCGTCGGTCGCTTGACGCAGCTTGTGCAAGGCGGTCAAGCCATCCTCACCTGGTAGTCGCACATCCAGCAGGACAAGGTCAATCGGTTGAAGATCTGCCAGACGCAACGCTTCTTCAGCTGATGACGCGGTTAAGACGCGATAGCCTTGTGGGCCAAGCAGTGTTTCAAAGCCCCAGCAGATCGACGGTTCATCGTCGACAACCAGGACGGTGCATCGAGGGGAGTTCATGCGGGGGCCTGCCATTCCGGGGATCCGGTATCGACCGAGACGGGAATCGTCAGGGTAAACCAAGTTTGAGCAGACTGGCGCCGCCAGTCTACCGCGCCACCCAATCGCTGAGCCGCTCTCGCGACCAACGGTAAGCCGAGCCCGAGGCCCTCAGGTTTTGAGGTAACAAAGGGTTCAAACAAGTCAGCCGCAACTTGTTCGGGAGGACCAGCTCCGTCGTCGACAACCTCAATCTTCAGGCTTCCGCTCGGCGTGCGCTGGACTTTGATTTCAACACGGGAAGCTTCTTCGAGAGCATTGATTGCAAGATTGGTGACTGCCGCGTGTAAGGTTGGGCCATCACTGACTTGGCAATGTTCGAAATCGCCGAAAACATCCCAACTCAATTCAACCCGCAAGTGCTTCGCTGTGCCCTCAATTGTGCCGCGAATATCAGCCAGACAGCGAATGACGCTTTGGGGCTGGTCGTGTTCACGCTTGCCAGAGGCGACCAACAGCAGGCGACGTATATGGCTCTCTGTTTGTTCCAATTGTGATAAGGCAACCGACAGCGACTTGTCTGGGGCACGGCATTGTCGTTGGTGGAGTTCTACGGCCATCCGAGCGCCGGTGATACTGTTCCGCAGCTGATGTGCCAAACCACCTGCGACTTGGTGCAACAACTTTTGCCCTTGTTGACGATTGAGGGTTTGCCACATCGTTTGCAGTTGGTGTCCCATTTGAGTGACGGCGCGACTAAGTAATCCAATTTCATCGCTGGTATCGGAGTGAACCTGCAAATTGAAATTGCCTTCGGCGATCTGATCAACCAGGGACTGTAGTCTCGCCAGTCGCCGCAGAAGGCGGGACGCGAACAGCAAGGTGACAGATGTCAGCAGAATGATGGTCGACATGCCGGTTACGAGCGGCAGCGTCGCGGCGGTCCAGCGGGTTGCTCGAAGCTCGTTTTCATCGAACAAAACGGCAATCCGCAGATCCTCTTCCTCGGAGCGATTGCGACGGGCGAAGGTGCGATATTGGTAATCGCGGTTGTCGAGCAAAATTTTCTGCAGTCGTCGTGACGGTTTGGCAATTCTCTGCGGAATTGCGGTGTCGATCGACTTCATCGACGATTGAACGACCACTCCCTGGGCGTTTACGGCTAGCAGTTCTGTTTTGGTCAGCGCCGACACAGATCGAATGACCGGTTCAGTTAATAAAAAGGTTGCAGGAGCGATCGTTGATTCGATGGCGGTGTATCGGTCTGACGCCTGTCGGCGGGCCCAGTGATCGCCGATCCAGTAAGAACCGAATGCAACCGCCACAGACGCTAAAACTGCCACTCCTAACAGAGGCAGCAACAAACGGATTCTGAGTGATCGAAAATCAGCAGGCGTGGGCACTTCCTTGACTCATGGGGTGAGAGAATAGACCGCGGCCGAATTCAGCAGTTCGAGGGAGTCGTTCACTCCTAAGCATAGTCTAGAAGGCCCTGCTGGAATTGTCCTGGGAGACCTGGCTACGGTTGCTGGTATCGCGGTGTTGCGATTCTTACATGCCAATCGGTAGGGATGCCGGTGGGCCGAACCAAAATGGCATCGTGGGACCTTGGCGAATAACGGAGCCGCATTCTCGATGGAGGAAAGTCTGCTGATTTCTGCCGGGAAAGTCGGCAAGTGATTAAGGTGATCGGATTGATTGCTTCACCAATTCGATGGAGATGGATCAGGTTGCAACAAAGGTGTTTGTGATAGTCTTGTGTTCAAGTAACTACGTTTCAGTTTCGGCTTGCGTGATGTTATTTGGTTCTATAATACGCAACTTGAGGGTCAGGCACAGAGTGATAGGATGCTCGGTCTCAGGTGGCGATTGAGTACTTGGAGAATGATTCAATGATCGGTCGAGCATTGTCGTGGTTAGTGATTCAACCGATTCGCTTTTATCAAATCGGGATCAGTCCGCTGATGGGGCCGTGTTGCAGGTTCGTTCCCTCTTGCAGTCAGTATGCGATCGAGGTGGTGCGAAAGGACGGGGTCGTGAAAGGAACAGCCCGGGCGATCTGGCGAATTCTCCGGTGCCATCCATTCAGTGCCGGCGGGATTGACCCTCCTTGAGCTCGTGAACGGTGGTGGCGGAAGAACAGCATCTTCAGTGCCTCTGCGATTAGAGGGCAGTGCCGTGAAAATTTAATCAGCTTCTGCTTGGGAGATCTTTGCGGAAGTGGATTGCAGTGGCTCGGTCGCGCCCCGTTCGCTTAGTTCGTGATTCAAAATCTCTAAGAGGGTCTGCAGGAAGACGACGACCATTGGCCCGACCAAAATACCGATCGGACCGAATACCTTAACCCCTCCCAACACACTCAGCAACGCGAATAACGGATGGAGTGCAGAGTGGCCGTGCAGGATAAGTACTTTGATCAGATTGTCGATTGAGGAAACGACTGAGGCACCATAAGTGGCTAACATCACGGCGGCTCCGATACGTTCTTCGACCGCCGCTACGTATAAAGCACAGGGTGCCCATACAGACGCGGCACCCAGGAAGGGAATCAACGCCATGACAGTGGTTAACAGAAACAAGAAAATCACTGAATCAAAACCTGTGATCCAAAAACCGATGGAGGCAAGGATTCCTTGCGCTAATGCACTAAGGAAACTTGCTAAAACGACGGCACGGCTTGTGCGGTCGAATTCCAGGAGCAAACGTTTTTCATAGGCATCATCCAACGGACTCAATCGCATCAAGGTGCGGATCATGGCGGGCCCATCGATCAGAAAAAAATAGACCGCTATGATCAATACGATCATGCCGATCAGCGTCTGTGCTAGGAAACTACCCGTCGCACTTGTCACGCTAACAAAGCGTGGTTGCAAAACTTCTCGGCCACGAACCAGCAGATTTTT
>JAYZAR010000338.1:0-9483 GCA_036339635.1 Planctomycetota bacterium
AAGAAACTCCAATGCGTTCAGGAAGCCAACGCCTGTTCATTGATTCATTCACGTTTTCCGTTGATTCACTGTGACCGTTTCCCTGCCGCGTGGGAAATCGAATCCCCGGGTTAGGTGGAATCAGCATTTAACAAACGTAACTTAGCGCCGACTCCCGCAGAGCGATGCTGTACATCACGGATGAATGCTAGGTCTTGGATCGGGTCAACGGATCTCGACCGCTTCTTGCGGCAATTTCACCCTCGGGCAATCGCAGTGAGAACAGAGTCGGGTCCACCACGAAAGACGCGCTATTTTGCACAATAAAGCTTGGCGTTCCAGTAGACATAGCGCACACTGCCACAGAAATTTCACACATGATTGCTGGTTTCGCTCATTCAGCGTCGATTCGTTGCACTGCTGATTGAAACGTTGAGCGGCTACTGCCGAGGCTTTCCAATGCCTCGTCGATCCGACGTCAGAAGATTGGCATGGGGCAGTACGATCGGCCATCGTCGAGAGGTCATGGCGGTGGTAGAGCGAGGCATCTAAGAATATGGCTGCGATTTCAGTAGCGGCGAATCTGTGATTGGTTGGTTGATCCTAGATACGCTTGCGGCGTCGGTAAACGCCAACGGGTGGACAGGGAGGCTGACGGAATCAAGAGTCGTCAGACCCGTTCACGGAACCCGATGTAAGCTTTCGGTTCATTCGTGAGTCTTCGATTGCCCGTATGATTCAATCGCCCGTTTGACTTCGATGTTGTGGGGCTCGTATTTTTTCCGAAGCTGGGTGCATACGGATGATTGACCAGATTCCATCACCTGCGTTGCGGTTCGCACGTGATCGGTCAATGAACATCGTAGGCAAAGTGCTGCGAATCGTTCCCGTACTTGATTCTGTAGGATACAATTTGTCACTGTTTGGTTAGGTCAGTTTCACCTTCGCAGCGACGTTATGGTTCCTCGCACCGGCGATCTAATGACTGCCCCATGCTCAGTGGCAATACCGATATCAATTTTCGTATTCTCATTAGTCAACTCGGCAGATTTTTTGACATGCGAGCGACTGAGTTGACACGAACGTTCACGTGCTACCAACTCTGGTGGTGTTTGAACGTGGCCGAGAATGCAAAGTCGAAGATTAGGTTAAAAACGAGGCAAGTTGCCATTCACGACGAAGGCCAAACCAACATGTCGCTGGATTACGAGAGGACGCTGATTAGCGAAATACCTTCGCAGAATGAAACCCAAAACGCGAGCCGCCGAATGTTTTGATAAGTAGCAGCAACGGTTTCTGCTGCTTGCTTCCCGAACCTGGTTGTTCAGCGGCGGGCATGTGCCGTATCGTCCCCGGATGCAAACGTATACATTGATGCGTCTTAAACCATCCGATGCTTCAAAGCGGGTAAGCATGCCGTTACAGGTGGAAAAGAGACCATGCCTCGACGGATGCAGACCATTTGTAATACGTTTGACGACCTCACTTGCAAGCTTCTAGCCGCCGGCCTTTAGAAAGTAACGCCACCGTTGTTTGCGGGAAACCTGAAGCCCGGCCTCGATGACATCAAGGTACGCTAACCTCGGACCCATTAGCTAAAACCCTACCTGACCGCCCTGGTGACGACGCTGTCGCGTTGCTTTTGAATACACCGCCGCGAAACCCAGGGTTCCTGGCCGTTTGCCGCGTGCTTGATCCTTTGCTGGATATCGCACTACTGCTTGCTGTCGCTAACGACTTGGCCATTGATGACGACGCCGGTACAGTGCGACGTGTACTCAAATGGATCGCCATCGTACATTGCCAGGTCACCATCTTTGCCAACTTCGAGCGAGCCGACTCGTTCTTGTATACCCAGGATTCGTGCTGCGTCGATCGTGATGGTCGCCAAGGCTTGCTCGAAAGTTAATCCGTTCGCAGCAGCCATCCCTGCCTCGAACAGCACGACGCGAGTCTTGGGAACGTAAGCCTCGTAGCCGCTTTGCAAGGCAACTGGGACGCCTGCGTCAATGAGCTTACTTGCCGTTTCGAAAGTCAGGTTTTCAAGGTCACTTGTTGGTCGGGCCATCGTCGGATGAATCAGCACGGGCACCCCAGCTGCAAGTATTTCCTCAGTCAACCTGTAAGCTTCGGCAGCACCGTCGAGCCAAATTGGGATTTCGAACTCTTTTGCGAGCCGCAGCGCGCTGGCGATGTCCTGTGTGCGATTGGCGGTAATCATCAATGGCATTTCGCCAGCCAACACTTTCGCGAGTGTTTCCAATCGTAAGTCACGTGGCGGAGGAGTCTTTTCTTGGTCCTCAGCTAACTCATCGGTGGCAAGCAATTTGTCCGTGTATTCCTGTGCACGAATTAACTCCGCACGCAGCATTGAGACCATCTTGCCGCGAGTTCCTGGAGACTTACTATCCGATTTTCGAGCGAGCGAACTCAAGGTTGCGGCAACTGCCCGAGCTTCGACGATTGCGGCCTCCTCCACCGTTGTTCCTGTCGTCTTCACGATCATGGTTTGCCCCGAGATGAGTTCACCTGGCGCATGGCCGGTATGAATGGTTGTCACACCAAAACTTCGGACCCATCCGATCAATTCCTCTTGCGAGTTATAGGCATCAATGGCTCTCAGTTCTGGTTGGATTGGTTCGCTTCGATCGAATTGATCTTGATCATGGTCTTGATTGAACATCCCGGATAACCCAACGCTGGTATGGGCATCAACGAGCCCGGGTGTCACGACTTTTGCCTTGAGCAATCGGCATTCTTCGGGCACTTTGATTTCATTTGCACGACCGATCGCAGAAATCTTCCCATCTAAAACAACGACGACTCCTTGCTGGATCGGGTCTCCCGCCATGGTGTAGACCGTTTCGCCATGAATCGCGACTTGTGCAATTAGCTGCGAGGTAAAAGTCAGTGAGGCGAACGCGGAAAAGAAGAGATTGATCTTGCCGGAGTGAATCATTTTGCACCTCCCGTTTGCGATTCGTCATAACAGCACAGGTAGGGTGTAATGTCGTAACCCGCACCAAAACCACCGACCGCATACAGGTAGTCGTCCGGATCACCTCGGTCAAAGGCTCTTTGCCCCTCCACCCAGGTTTCCAACACTTTGGAATAGATACTCAGGGGGTCTCCGTCCAGAATGATAAAGTCTGCGTCCTTGCCAGCTCTTAGTGATCCGATGCGATCCTGCAGATCGAGCATTTCTGCACCGGCGAGAGTCAAGCCTTCGAGTGCTTTTTCACGGGACATGCCAGCGCGGACCGCTAAGGCGGCCATCCGAAAAAAGTAGCGTGAATCCGTGATTAGGTCGTCGGTGTGAAATGCAACACGCACACCTGCTTCGTCCAAAATCCGGCCGGTTTCGAACCGCAGGTAACGAGCTTCAAGCTTGCCACCAGGCGAATCGACCAAGATCATCGAGCAGGGTACGCCGGCTGCTGCAATTTCATCGGCGACCTTCCATCCTTCACTCACGTGATGTAACACAACTCGGAAACCGAATTCTCGTGACAAGCGCAGCACGGTCATGATGTCATCGTGTCGGTGCGTGTGATGATGGACGATACGAGTGCCCCTCATCACTTCGACAAGCGTTTCTAGATGCAGATCACGCGGCGGCATTTTCGTCGGGTCATCTTTGGCTTGCGCGATCTTGGCTTGGTACTCGCGAGCTTCAATGAACTTTTGCCGTACCAGGTAAGCCGACTTGCCCCTCGTCCCGGGGAACGGTGAGTCCCGCATCGAATTGGTGCCGTTGGCCATTTTTAAACCGCCCAGGTAACGGTTGTCACGGTCACGAATGAAAAGGTCTTCGACCTGCCGAGGCCCAGCGTCAAAGAATCGAAGTTTGACGTAGCTCGTTTGCCCACTGCTAAGGTGGCCTGAGCCCGGCATGATATTGAGCGTGGTGAGGCCGCCAGCCAATGCACGGCGAAATCCCGAATCCTGAACATTGATCGAATCAAAAACGCGGACGCCAGGCTGAATCGGACCGCTGCCATCAGCGGCACCGACGCCTCCAATATGACTGTGTGTGCAGATCAGGCCGGGCATAATGACTCGGCCCTTGGCGTCAATTCGTTCCGCATCGTCAGGAATCTTGACTTGATCCGCGATTCCAACTGCAACAATTTGCTTGCCATCGACAAGAAGGACACCCGATTCAATCGGCTCACCATCAATCGGCAAGATTTTCGCTCCAACAAAAGCCTTGGGGCCATTCGCGAATGTGAAGCTTTCTGATCCAATAACAAGCAAGAACAAGCAGCCAGCTAGTCTCGACGTCAAACTCGCACGCAATCGCATTCTAAGGTTCCGTGAACAGGAAGCTGACTGATTCGCTGGTCCCATCAGGACCAACCCGTGTATTCAGTGGCAAGACTTAAACCGTAGTTTGCTGGCGGACTCAGTTCAAGGATCGTTCCCCACCAGCAGAGGGCAGGCGTCTAGCACCGCTTGCTGAAAATTCATCACGCCGTGGTGGCAAAAAGCCAGCGAGCGAGACTTGAGCCTGCAACCACTATCGAACAGCGGCGCATAAGTTTCGCTATGCTTCAGCTGCGGTTGACTTAATTTTCGCTGGGGAACTGCTCAGCGTTTTTGGAAAAGGTGGTGTCAATGATGGCGGCTCCGCAGGCGTCACCAAACGCATTAACAGCTGTTCGGAAGCGGTCCAAAAGCCAGTCGACACTCAAAATCAACGCAACGTACTCAACGGGTAATCCGACTGCGTTCAGCACAATCAACATGGTGACCAAGCCTGCTTCCGGGATTCCGGCGGCACCGATGGCAGCGAGTGTGGCTGTCAACGCGATGGTGACCTGTTGCATGACCGTCATCTCCAAGCCGATCACCTGAGCGATGAAAATCGCAGCCGCAGCCTCGTATAGTGCCGTTCCATCCATGTTGATTGTGGCACCAAGCGGCAAAACAAAATTCGCACTCCGTTCCGACACACCCGCTTCACTTTCAGCACATTCCATGGTTACCGGTAAGGTTGCCGAGGAACTTGCGGTACTGAAGGCCGTCAGAATGGCACGCGACATTTGCAGCAAAAATCGGTACGGATTTCGGCGTGTGAATACCCATAGCAGAATCGGCAGAGTGACCAACGCGTGCAAGCCCAGTCCACCGATAACAGTGATCATATACCAACCGGTTTGCTCGATAACCTCGATCAATTCACCTTCGGCTTGTGCTTCACCAAATCTTGCGGTCACGAGACAAAAAATGCCGAATGGCGCGACCTTCATCAACAACATGACAAACGCCAATAACGCATGATTGATTTGCTCGATTCCCGTCTTCAAAATCTGCACATTTTCACCAAGCGTGGTTAACATCCCCGCAAAAATGATGCTGAACACGATCAGCGGTAGTAAGTTTGTTTCGACCGCTGATGTAAATAGGTTATCCGTGAACAATGACTTGACGAGGTTTTCGAGAATCATTGTGATCGTCGGCTCTACCTTTTCTTCTTCGCCAAAGACATCGGCGACCTCACTTGTGGAGACCTTCACCTTTTCAGCAAGAAAAGCGTAAACCTTGTCTTTTGTGTCAGATGACCCGCCCTCAATCTCAGCGATCGTTTCAGCGTCGACTGTGCCAACCCCAGGACGAATGACGTTCACAACCGCCAACCCCACAACCACAGCCAAAATCGTTGTGCTGAGATAGTAGAAAATCGTGTAGAGGCCGGGCCTGCCCAGTTTTCGGACATCGCCCATCCCAAGAATGCCGCACATCACACTGCACATCACCAGCGGTACCACCATCATTTTGAGCAAGTTCAAAAAAACTTCGCCGCCAAGGTGGAATTTCATAGCCGTCGTTGGCAAGAAAATCGCAAGGACAATCGCTGCCACAATCGCCAAGCAAATATAGATCGTTTGGCGTGCGCTGTGTGTTTCCTTAGGCATCAGTTCTCCATTGCCATTTTTGGGTTTTCATTGATTCGGCAATCTAGATCGTCCATGCTAACCTGCTCTGCATGGCAGCGGTGAAACCTAGCTTCCTGAAAAAAATTTTCAGCAGCATCCGTCAGCAGATTCAGTGATTAGCAAGCTGGGCGTTATATCCCTGTGGAGAAAACCAGGCCAACTTCGCGCATTTCTTTTCCAATTCAGCTTTTAGGACCGCTTTCTCCCCGTTTTTGCCAATCAAAACAATTCAATTTGGAATATAAACCAAGTGCCCGTGTCAAACATTCTAGGTTCGGCATGAGTCAAGCAAATTCGGGAGTTGACGAGCGAAACTTGATTTAACTTGACTCAGGCAACCCGTGGTAAACAGAAACAAGCCGGCTCAATGAAAGCGGCACGAATCGTGAACATGACCTTTTTGCGGTCCCCAGGTGGTTGCCGAGTTAAAGGGCGAGGTAACGGTGCGACTCGGTCCGGAAATCGGATTGCACAAGCTCCCAATACCGTGGGCGATTGATTTTTTTAGTTACCTTCCACAGAACTCCCCGATTTCCCAGCCAAGTCTGTTTCGGGATGAACGCCGGTCAAAGTGTAAAGTCCGCCAAACAAATCATCATTTATCAGCCTGCACGAAGCTCATTTGTCTGGCGTGTGATCTGGCCTGGCCGATGTTTCGGTGATCAGAATCGACCAGAATTTGGAAGTGGCAAACGGAACGTGTTTAGAGGTGTTGGCCTGCACGCAAGAACGAGACCCATTGCGGAGCTTGTAAATTGCGGAGCTTGTAAATTGCTTAAGTGAAGCCCGAAGCAAGCAAGAGTGCTGGAGGAAATCTGGGTGGTGCTAATCCCACGGTACACCGCGCGAGAATACGGTGTTCTAGGTCACTTCCAAACGCTCGATCGACACTTTGGCGTTGGGAATCGATTCAAAGAGTTTCCACTTTCGTTGCGCGTCGCGAAACTCCGTGCCTGCTGGTTATCGATTTTCGTTTGAGGTAAGAAATGGTGAATGTTGGGAGTAAATCCTTGCAACGCAGGGTTAGCTCAACTCTTTCCAGCATGCTTTTAGTGCGATCCTAGATCGGACGTCAACGAGTCGTAACTCCCATAGCACTTATCCAGGGGCCCCATTAAAGCCGTCAGCGAATACTTAGACATAAGCGAAAGGCGATTGCCGTGCCGCTCGATCCATTCCAGCAGATTCCGAACCAATTTAGTCGGCCGGCAGCATCGTCCAAAGTTCAGGTCGACCCGCGTTGCAATGAACAGCCCGCGAGAGCAGCCCCATACACGACCATGACAGGAATAACGTCATCCGGGCAGCATGCCAAGCTAGAGGTGAGCCGCTGTCGCGCATGTGTTTCCGGTTGTTGACACTAGGAACCGGGTGAAAGACGGTTTCAATCAAAGCACCCCGGGAGGGTTCATCGTCCTGCCATGTATCCAACATGCTGATCGTTTCGCTAAGTGTTGCCGGTTCGGCGCCAAGCCTGACAACTTCGCAGTCGATTGCATATGATGCTTGACGGCTCACTGTAGGCAGCGTTAGGAGACCGAAAAACGTCCAAAGAGTGAACCCCAAGCAGGTTGTAATTAATTCGGCGACGGATGTCACACCAGCACAAGGTAGCAAGCTGCTCAAACCGAAGCCCACCAAGATCCAACCAACAGCGAGCCCAATTCCTCGCGTTCGGCCTCCGGAATCGATCGCAACCAGGCGGCGAGCCAAGACAATGGAAAGCTGATTCACTGTTAGTCGATCGACAAAATTGCGAGGTAGCACCACCGTTTCAAAAAAGGGTAGTCCGACCACTCCGCCATTGAATCCGGGGTCCGCCGCGTTCACTACTTTGACGGGGCGAGTTCTTAACCCCCACTCGACCGCTCGCCGCGAAGCTCGTTCGACTTTGTCGTCACTGTACTGATAATGCCCTCCGGTCATTAACCGCACCAAGCCCTCCTGGAATGCTACGTACGCGATAGCGATCACGGAAATAGCACCGATCGCGCCGCCGAGTCCGCCGGTTCTCCCTGCCGTCAGAATTACGGCGAAAGATATCGCAAACAGAACACCTTGAACAATTACACCGCTCGCCCAACCGCCGAAATATTTCGGTGCGGAGATTGCAATACGGCCGAATCGAGTGGGTAAATAATAGCCGCCGAGAAAGTCGATCGGTATCATTACCGCGGTAATTCCAACGACGATCGCAACGATCGATTGGACATCAGCCCACGAAGCAGTAGTCGCCGTCGGTAACAGACGACTAGGGAGGTCCAACAACAGTGCGATGAGCGAGCCGACCACTATCGCTCCAACACCTGTCATCCCGAGCCACAATCGGGCCCGCGCGTACGACCTACTTTTCAGACGTCCCTCGTGCAAGGCATGTTCCACAGGATGGACCTCAGCAAGCACTTGCGACTGCGGCAGTTTCCCGCTTTTCCTCAATCGCATGCGTTGCCGCCAATTGCGAGAGCACCACGAGAGCTCGCAATTGGAGTTGCATTGCCCCCGCGAGTGTTTCGCGTCTCCGCCGCTCCTGCTCGCTCCATCCTGCACGGATTTCCGAAATGTCCCTCGAGATTCTTGATGCCATTGGAATGCCCTCCAAAGAATTGTTTTGACTGATTATTGTTTCACGCTGGCAAGGCCTGGGTTGGTTTCGACAACAGGCCTACCCCCTCTAGAGAGGTCCAGAGCAATCTGGGACGATCCTAGATACGCTCTACCCACGTGGCCGGTAAAGCCAGAACGATTGTGCAGGCGAGAATTTGACGCGAAGACAGGGGCCGTCGTTCAGAAGAAATTTTTTCGCAAGTCATCCAATGATCGCGGCCCTCGAGTCCACCGCAAGACCGCGAATAAAGCACCTTCTCAGTCGTACAGCAGTTCAGAATCGACGTTCGCGAGCCTAAATGAATTCTGCATGATGATCTTTTCTTCGATGCGAATGTTTGCACGGAAGTCAAAGAAATTTGCGGTGTGCTCGTTGAGGGACACTTCGGTGATCAAGGTATCGCCTGGCTTCGCAAAACCCTTGAATTTCGAGTTTTTGACCCGCACCAAAACTCCGAGTGCATATTTGTTAAAGTGCGGATCGTGCGTATTAAACTCTTGCATCGGGTTGAAATTGGCCGCAATCAAAATGCCAGCTGATTGCGTGCTCAGTTCCTGCATCATTGCTCCTGGGAAGATCGCTGCACCTGGAAAGTGACCCTGCACAAAGAACTCTTTTCCCGTGATCACCTTTTCCGTTTGAACTGCATCCTCTGTGATAGAAACGATACGATCGACCAACAAGTAGGGGGCGCGATGGTGAAGATAATCTTCCACATCCTCGAACTGGTGTTTGTAGTACTGCATGAAACCGAATTTAAGCGAGTTATTAGGGAACAGCTATCGATCACTTCTAGAGGAAGCGAACCAATCGGCACCCGCCGCAGAGTGGTGGTTTGAACGCTTCAGTTATGCTCACCTGTCAGTGGAACGAATACCCGGGGCTAATTCTTACCGTTAAACGGAGGGAACTACGAGTCGTCGAGGGCGAACCTTCGTCCGATAGCTAACGTTAGACACG
>JAYZAR010000339.1:0-9922 GCA_036339635.1 Planctomycetota bacterium
GCTTATTTTTTAGAGAGATCGTGGGCAGATTTTGCAAAGGAACTCGAGTGGATTGCAGAGGAAGAACATTGAACGTCTCGCTCAGTCTACTCGGACAACAGATTTCTCGCTTCCACCCGTAACTGATCAATCAATTTCCGTTGATAATCAGCCGGACTGCCCAGGTTTTCAAGTAAACGAGCCGATTTCAGTAATTGCTCAGCAACTCTCGCTCGTTGCGAGACTGGGGAGATTGACGCTGTGGCCAATGGATCGAGGAGGTGGGTGGATTTGGGGGCAAGATCAAAATTTGCTGCCGAAGCCGATCCTCGAGTTCTCGATGTTGGATTAGCGAGTCCTGGGTTACTTGGTCCTGGCTTTTCTGGGGCCAAGCCGAGTTGTTCCTCGGTGGGAAACTTATCAAGAACGCTTCCACGCGCCTGGATCACCTCATGGACACCGGCACCGATTAAATCACCCGCTGGGATTAATTCTCTGAGGTGCTGCTGCATCGGCACCCCGGGCCTTGGCAGCGGAACCAGTCGGCCCTCATTCGTTGGCTCGGGAATCACCACATCCTCCGGAAGTGGATAACCTTTTTGGGGTGGTTCGGTTGCCTGCATCATCAGACTACCGACAAAGACGGCCAGCAAGATCGCGAATGACGATCGATGAGACATTCGAGGGGCCTCCTGAATCCACTCGTTGCGAAAACACTAATCTAGTGGCATGTCGGCGATTTACGCAATCTCGTTCTGTGGGAATTCAAGCCAAAGCGATCGGGGTTGCGACCAAAATCGGTCATGTGAGCGACGGTAACTGGAGTATGAATGATAAGGAGTGAGTGCACTCGCAGTGATCGGCAGTCACCGTACCATCCAGGTTGGTGTTGTCTGAGAGGCATATCTCGCTGGTTGGATGCCTTTGGGACGATCTGCCTGAGAGGCCACCATCGTTTTGGTGGGCGTGGCTAGAATCTGACCGGGTTGATTGCAATGCGAGGTTGAGATGAACTCGATTCCCCGGCGGCAGTTGTCCGTGTTTCCCTTCAGAGTGATTTATTCGCCAGTCTGACGCTTTTTTTCGCTCCAAGTATCACTCGGAAGAATCCCCAGTGGCGGAGACGCGATTTCATCCGGAATCTTGAGGGTGAGCGATTGCGATTCTTTAACGATTGATGTTGGTATCAACCACTGCAACTCGGATGTCACAGACATTCGTTCCGGTGGGGCCTGTCATCAACAATCCGTTGACGGCTTTGAAAAAGTTGTAGGCGTCATTACGTTGCAAGAAATCGAGCGGATCGAGTGGTGATTTTTGAATTCTTCGATGAACGGCACCATCGATGATGGCACCTGCCGCATCGGTCGGGCCGTCCTCTCCGTCCGTTCCGCCCGACAAAATCGAAAATCGCTGCCACTCTTGCTCGGTCAGTTCATACTCAAGTAACCGAAGATAAGCGGCTAGCACCAACTGTTGATTGCGGCCGCCCCTTCCACGGCGGCTGGGTGGGGCAAGTTTGACGATTGGTTCGCCACCGGTGATCAGGCAGTCGGTTTGATGGGAGTTCGATTGGGGACGCAGCATTTGCAGCGTCATGTCGGCGAAGTGCTTGCCGACTTGCTCCGCGCCGCCCTCGCATTGTCGGGCTGACTGCATCACATGGTTGTAGCCAAGTTGTTCGGCCCGAATCCCAGCATGGTCAACCGCTACGGCATTGTTTCCAATGACAAGATTGGTTGCGGGGACGATTGAAGGATGAACTGTGTTCTCTGGTATCAGTCCCCGATTCAGCGTGGTGTAGATGCTGGCTGACAGCGAGTGGTCGGGGTCATATTTTGCCAGGACAGCCAAGGCATCGGCGGCCGTGGTCGAATCAGTAACGGTTGGTCCCGAAGCGATCACATCAAGAGGATCTCCAAGCACATCCGAAAGGATCAAGGTGATCAGGTGTCCTCCGCGACAGGCTTTCAGTAACCCGCCACCTTTGATTTGGCTGAGATGTTTACGGACGGTGTTGAGTTCGGTAATGTCGGCGCCGCGGCCGCTAAGAGACCGGGTTACGGCTTGCTTGTCCTGGAGCGTGATCCCCTCCAAGGGAGCTGGCAGCAGTGCGCTACCACCTCCCGAAATCAGGGCCACGCACAGATCTCTCGGGCCTGCCTGGGAAACCAAACTCAAAATTTCGGAGGTTCCCAGCACCCCTTCGGCGGTCGGTTCATTGACCGATGCGGGCCGTGCCGCGTGGATCTTGACATCACGTATTTCTGCCTCGGTCCCTGCTGGAACATTGATCCAGCCTGTGATGGGCAGCCACCCGTCAATCGCATCGACAAATCCTTGTGCCATCGCTGTTCCCGCTTTGCCGCCTCCAATCAGGACGATCCGATCGAAGGAATCTCGGGACCATGCCTGACCGTCAATCACTAACTGATTTCCGTCCAGCCGAATACTGTTTCGAACGAGTGGTTCCGCTCGCACCGCATCGAGTCCGGCCGTCCAGATTTCGAGTGCTTCCAGCGTTAAATCAGACATCATGGGGGCCCAGCGAGGTTTGCGTCTGCCGCAGTTGGTCGCTGACTGTTATAAGTTGACAATCATGAATCAGCCAACCGAGCCACCCGATCGCGATCAACTTGCCGCAGAGTACTTCGATCTATTGCCCTTCGAACCTTACCCGGTTCAAGAAGAGGCGCTGCTGGCGTATTTCACCGGGGATCAGGGGGTCCTTATTTGCGCCCCGACGGGGACAGGGAAAACGATGATCGCCGAGGCGGCGGTTTACGAGGCCCTGCGAACTGGTTCAAAAATGTATTACACCACGCCGTTGATCGCCTTGACGGATCAAAAGCTGGATGAGCTGCGACAGTCGGCCGTGCGGTGGGGATTTTCGGCTGACCAAGTCGGCTTGGTGACCGGTAATCGTCGCGTCAATCCAGATGCCCCGGTATTAGTCGTGGTCGCCGAAATCCTACTCAACCGATTGTTGCATCCCGAGGCATTCGGTTTCGAAGAGGTTTCCGCTGTTGTGATGGACGAATTTCACTCGTTCAATGATCGGGAACGTGGCATCGTTTGGGAACTGACCCTCGCGTTGCTGCCGGCGCACATTCGGACGATGTTGTTGAGTGCGACGGTTGGGAATGCATTGGAATTCAATTCATGGTTGGCACGCGCTCATCAGCGACGATTACAACTGGTTGTTGGAACGGAACGGAAGGTACCGTTGCAATTTGAGTGGGTTGGTGACGAACTGTTGGCGGATTTGTCGGAAAAATGTGCTGCTGGTGCTGAGGAGGCGAGACGAACGCCGGCGTTGCTTTTCTGTTTCAGTCGTTCGCAATGTTGGACGACCGCTGAACTGCTGAAAGGGAAAAAACTGATTGACAAGACACGGCAAGCCGAGCTTGCCGATTATTTGAACGCCGCCGACATGACAGCCGGTGCTGGGCCCAAGCTGAAGCAACTGTTGATGCGCGGCGTGGGAGTTCACCATGCCGGCATCTTGCCCCGCTACCGCCGAATGGTCGAAGAACTTTTTCAGCAAAAGTTGCTCGCTTACTGCGTTTGTACTGAAACATTGGCGGCTGGCATTAACTTGCCCGCCCGAAGTGTGATGCTGCCGAGTCTATTGAAGGGACCCAAAGACAAGAAAAAATTGATCGACCCCGCGTCCGCCCATCAAATTTTTGGCCGGGCCGGCAGACCGCAATTTGATGATCGCGGTTATGTATTCGGGTTGGCGCACGAAGATGACGTCAAAATTCACCGCTGGAGAGAGAAGTACGATTCGATTCCGGAGGACACCAAAGACCCGGGACTGCTGAAAGCCAAAAAGCAATTGAAAAAAAAGATGCCCAAGCGGCGATCAGGTGAAACCTACTGGAGCGAACAGCAATTCGAACAATTGCGGACTGCAGAATCGGCTAACCTGAGTAGTCGTGGGCGGATTCCTTGGCGACTGCTCGCCTATCTGTTGGGTAAGAATCCTGAGGTGCAGCCGATTCGGGATTTGGTGGGGCGACGTTTACTGTCGCCCAAAGGAATTGAGGAAGCGCAACGCGATCTCAACCGAATGTTGATCACACTCTGGTCAGCTGGTTACATCGAGTTGGATCCGAAGCCTCGAGTCGCTCAGCCAAGGCAAAAACCAAAGCCGGGGGCAAGTGATGTTCAGCAGGCGGCACCCAAGACAGAAGGTCTGTTCGGTGAACTGCTTGACCAAATCCGCCCTGTGAGCGCTGAGACAAATGAAACGGAGGAGGGCAATCAGGATCCTGATCTGATCGAAAGCCGGGGTTACGAGGTCGATGATTATCGACCTGGAACCGCAAACCCCACCGAACGACTCGAACGCTTGGTTCACCTGCGCAGCATCAACCCATTGTTTGGTGTCTACTTGGCCGACCAATTAGCGATTGCCGATCCGCAGGAACGGATCGCAGCGTTGGAAAGTGTGCTGCAAGTCCCCGGCACGGTGGCTCGCTCCGCACGCGTACCGCCTCTCGACGAAATGCCTCCGGGAACGCTGGCTCAAACCAGACTCGACCCTCAGTTGTTGCAACTCGGGTTGGCTACGGCGGAAGAACTCGGTGCGGCGCCCGAAGAAGATGACGAGGAAATCACCGATCGAGGATTTGGACGGGTGATGTTTGCGGAACCGAGAGTATGGCCGTTGACGGTTGGCGAGAAAATTTTGCGGTTGTTTCGCAATGAGTATCCCCGGGTTCATGACGTAAATATTCAACCGGTCTGGATTGTTGGCGAATTGCTGGAATTCGGTTTTGATTTCAACAAATACGTGACGTCACGAAAGTTGCAAAAAGAGGAGGGGATTCTGTTTCGACACTGTTTGCGGATGGTGCTGCTGTTGGATGAAATGGCGAATGTGCCACCGCTCGAATCGACGGTCGAAACTTGGGAAGATCCCCTCGACGAATTAGCCGACCGTTTGAGTGAAGCGTGTCGCTCCATTGATCCGCAAAGTACTGATGAAATCCTAACCCAGCCCGGAAGCGAAGCCGACGATTTAATCGCCCCGGCTCGCCGCAAGGCCAAGCCCGATTGACCGATGGATACGCCAACGCGGGATACAAATTGATGAGTTGGGATTACCGAGCCGTACTCAGCGGTAAGCGGAAAGATCCGCTCGCGATTTTGATGCGCGGAGGCTTGCGAATAGCCTCTTGGTTCTACCGGGGTGGCATTGCGTTTCGTAATCACCGCTACGATCGAGGGAACGACGTGCACGATTGTGGTGTCCCCGTGATTAGCGTTGGCAATCTGACGACCGGCGGCACTGGCAAAACACCCATCGTTTGTTACCTCGCCAAGCAACTGCGAGAACGAGGCCTGCGTGTCGCACTTGTCAGTCGCGGATATGGTCGAGGTACAGCTGACTCGAACGACGAAGCGATGGAGCTTCACGAGCGTCTGCCTGACGTGCCTCACGTTCAAGATCCAGATCGTGTGGAAGCAGCACGGATTGCAGTTGAGGAACTTTGCGCTGAAGTGATCTTGATGGACGATGGTATGCAGCATCGTCGATTGCATCGCGATTTGAACATTGTTGTGATCGATGCAACCTGTCCTTTCGGATTTGGGTATCTCTTGCCGCGTGGTTTATTGCGGGAACCAGTTTCGGAACTTCGCCGCGCGGATCTCTGCATTGTGTCACGGTGCGATGCGGTGGAATGTTCGACTGTCGAAATGATCCAACGGCAGATTCGCGACGTGACCAGTGATCTTCCAATCGTTCACAGTTCGCACCGGCCGTCTAGCTTACTTGAATATCCAGATCTCATCACCGCAATCGAAACGGAGCCGGAGATGCCGGTTGCGGTTTTGACCGCGATTGGAAATCCTGAAGCTTTCGAGCGTACCGTTGATGACTGTGGGATGCGGATAATCGATTCGAGACATTTACCCGATCACGATCCGTATAGCCCGGAAACCGTGCGGTCACTCATCCAATGGGCTCAGCAGTTTGATGGTAAGGTCGATCAAATCGTCTGTACTCATAAGGACTTGGTGAAACTGCGGACGGATCGATTAGGAGGCGTGCCACTTCGAGCTATCCAGATCGAAGTGGAAATGACCGCGGGGACCGACTTGCTCCATTCGGTGTTAAGCCAAATCAACTGACTCCGATTCGGGGGTGATTTGGTGGTCACGGGATCTTGTTCACCCGTTTTTGAACCGGACTGTGTTTGATTGGCGGCAGGTACCGAATCGGCTAGGTTGTCATCAGTTGCCAAACCTTTTCGGCAGCCTGAATGTCTTGTTTGGTCGCCCGTCCACGTCCGTACGCGATCCGATTGTAGGCGTCGACGACTTGAGGCGCGGAGGACGACATCCGTGGGTTGGCTTTGGCAACGCGTCGCATGAATTCGGCAGGCGTTTCATCTCGCTCGCGGGCGGTTCCTTGTTCCCGTGTCCACGCCTCAAATGCTTGGAAGGTGATCACGATGATCTGCCGAAAATCGGATTCGGAACCAATTGGATTTCGGAAGGAAGCAAATGGACGGGCTGGTGCCGACGGAATTTTCTCTTCGGGTTTGGCCGCTACTTGTTGTGGTTTTTCTTTACTTTCAAAGAGCGATTGCCACCACGCAGCGATCAGTTCGCGGTGTAGCCAGAGGAACACCGCAACGATGCCAGCCAAAATCAAGAAGACGATTATCTTGAACAGACTGCTGATCGTTCCAATCAGATTGTTGCCGCGAGAGTTGTCAGATGACCGACTCGATGGGGATTGAGAGGAACGAGATGCGTCCCGGTTCGGGTTTGACTGCTTTTCGGAATCAACTCGCTTTGATCGATCGCTCGATTGCGAACCCTGCTCTGAGTTGGAATCCTTTTCTGAGTTCGAATACTGGTTACTCGAATCTGGCTCGGATGACTTGCCGGAATCAGGACTGGATTCAGAAGAATCCGATTCACCAATTGACTGCTCTTTGTCTGCCGTGTCTCCCGAGGATCGATTTTGGGATTGATCAGATGATTGGTTGGAATCCTGACGGTCATTGTTCCCGGACGATTGGTTTGATGATGTTTGATCGCTCGACGATTCTTGTGAGTTACCGTTTTTTTGGCTCGAGCTTGATTGGCTTTTCGTGTTTTGACTCGTTGAGTTAGAAGATTGTTCACTTTGGGATGACTGGGAATCGGATGAGTTCTTTTGTCCGCCTGATTGTGATCCGGCGGGACCCTCTTTTCGGTTTCCGTCACCAGTATCACCAAGAGGAGCATTGGCTTCGGTTCGCATCCCTTGCGGTTCTTTTTCGGCCTCGTTTTTATCTGCCGATGTGGCGGAATCACCTTCGCTGCTTTCATCCGCGCCCTCTTCGCCCCAACCAAATCGGCTCGCGACGGTATCCCCTGGTGAGTTCAGCCACTGGGGTGGTTCGAACATGGCAATGGCCCTTCCAGGAATCGGGGCTAGATAAGCCAAGGCCATGATGAGTGCAATGATTCCTAGGCCGCCTGTCAGCCAACCAATCGACACGTCGCTCGGCATTTCGACGCTACGTTGCCGCAAGTAGCGGCGCAATCCCAAAAAACTTGTTGTCACCAACAATGAAAGACTGGCAAACAAATAAAACGCAAGTAGCCATCGTGCGCGAGACCAACTATCTAGTTGATTCCGCAAGAAGAATTGCCCAATCCCGAACAGCGGCAATGCGGCGAGTGCCAAATACATGACCGTACGTCCGGGCTGATGCGTTCGGCTTTGTTTGCGAAGTGCTGCCGTTTCAGTCGGTTGAATACGATTAGTCGTCTCTGACTGCAGCTTGATTGTTTGCCGCACAAACAAATGTCCAGAATCGATTAGACCCTGCCCGCTGGCGTCAACGTCATCATCAATGAGTGTGCAGTCGCGCACAATGACATCTGCTAAGTAGGCAATGATCGCCAGGATGAACAAGGAAAAGACTGGTGAGTCCACAAACCTCAAGAGCGCAATGTAGGTCACCAGTCCCAGGGCAGCAGCATACCCAAAAGCATATTTTCGGTCGCGTTCAATGGATAGTCTTGCAATGCCCACCACCCCCAAAGTGAACCAGACTAACGTCCAACTCAATCTCCCCGGAAAGCTTCCGTGATAGAGGATCAGCATTAAGAAATTGGCTAGGCTGCTGATCATCACAAAGATCAACAGCGGGGCGACCGCGATCGCCGCGTAGTCCGAAGGAGTCTTCGGAAGAGACAAACGTCGGCCGCTCACTTTTCCTCTTCGGGATGCGTTTCTTTCCAACGCTTAATCGCGGGGCCTACCGAATTCATAGGTACCCATCGGCCGCGGGTCTTATCACTCTGTAACAAAGTCTCAGGTTGAATTTTGCCGTCGTCGATTCGCTGCAAAAGATCTGTTTCGGTGATTGGCCCGACCCTTCGTCCCTTGCGGAACCAACTGTTCGCCATGTAATACCAGGTTGCGGACATATCACCGCCTCCACTTAGGAACGATCCCTCGTGCAAATTGCGAGTCTGCTGCGACGCAATTCGCCGTTTTATCGATTCGCCAGGGTCGTCTTTTGGGGGAATCGATGACAAGACCATTCTGCCCGTCCAACGACAACTTTTACCTAGTGTATCCTCCCCAGCAGTCAAGATGTGCAAAAGGCCGGACCTGTGATATCGGCGAAACGCACGAAATCACCCCTGCAGAGGGGTTTGCTTGAGATGCGTTATCGAGGGGGCATGGAGTTAAGCGGACTGGGAGTTGCGGGTTGGCATGAGTCGTCGTTGCGTCTTTGCCGCCGTTCTTTACCACCGTCCGCTGCTGCGGTCGGAGATAATAATCTCCCTGGCTTCCTGGCTGATCCCGAAGGGTGAGTTGGGATCGTTGAGTTCTAGAAAGAGGGTGTATTTCTGATGAACGGCGTCGGAATGAACCACGGGCGCGTGGGTGATTCGCATGAAATGGATCGGAATGGCATTCCAACTTTTCGTGTAAACGCCAGCCTCAAGCGAGGGCGCGGGGGTCATGCCGTAGTATTCAGTCATGGTCGAGACTAACTGTTTAGGATCGCCCGTGAATCCGTGAATTGTGATCCGTTTCAGTTGGTTCGCGTGATCAAAATAGTACGTGAGTGTTCCAGCGATGTCACTCGGTTTGGTGCCGGTGACAATGGGAACCCGCAAGCCCTCCATCTGAGTTTCTGCCAAAACGGTTGAAACTCGCGAGAACCGACCAATGACCCAGGAAGGATCGATGTCGAATCGCAAGACCTCGCGCAAATCATCAATGTGAGCACCAACTAACTTCGGTGCTGCAAGAGGATCTGTGGGGACCGCGCCCATTCTTTCCACTATCTCGGAATCGTACCGGAAACGATCTCCTTGCCCGCGTCGGATGTTCTCAACCTCATGATGAGCGTGGTTGCCGTACTCATCATCGGTACTTACCAGAGTTGTTCCACCTTGGAAGTTTGACATCACCGACGAAACCGCATCGCGACCCGGTTCGGTTTCTAAGGCGGTGTACATGCCACCCAGCATGACGACAAGAACAGTTAGATTTCGGAAGATTCGAAACATCGAACCGGCAAATACGGAGGGAGGATTTGGGATTGGCTGCGATGTCGGCGAAACTCTGCAACCTCTCAACCTTTCATCGGTCAATTTCATCGGCGACACATTCTTGATTGAGCCAGGATGCTGTGATTGTTGCGATTCACCAATTGCTTAGAATCGTCCCAATCATGTCAGAACATGCAATCAGAACGAGTCACCAGTTTGTGGATCAGCAGCAAGCGTGTGAACATTGTGTGCGGGAGATCGATCGCCATGGTGAGGGAATCAGCACCATCAAGCGATTGCGGGATCGAATCGGTGAGGAACTGTTTTCGATCTCATTAACCTGCGCTCGACTGCAAAGCAAAGCGATTAGTAAATTGGGAAAGCCAGAGGAACGCGAAAATGGTGAACCTGGTATCTG
>JAYZAR010000340.1:0-14491 GCA_036339635.1 Planctomycetota bacterium
AGCTACTTAGTGGCCTATAAATATCGCGAACCGTTCAGCGAATCGATTCAAGCCGAACCACCGTGGAATCGATTCCTGGCGATGCTGATTTTGTTCGTCGGAACGTCCCTGGTGATCTGGGTCGCCTTCCGCATGATTCGCGGCACCATTGACCGACTAAAGCTACGTGAATTCGATCGCCAGATCGGTGCTTTATTCGGTTTGGCCAAGGGTGCGCTCTATTGCATTTTGATCACGTTCTTCGCAGTGACACTCTGCGGCGACCAAATCGGCGAAGCAATCATTCGTAGCAAAAGCGGTCGTTACATTTCACAGGTATTAGACCGCAGCGAGGCGGTCATCCCAGAGGAAATCCACGATGTCGTTCAACCTTATTTGGACAAATTCGAAAATTCGATGCGAGAAGCAAAACCAAGCCTACTGAACCGTGTTCCGTGGCTGGCAGAAGAGGAAACCGCTCCCATCGAGCAAGCAACTCAATGGCAACCATCACAACCATTCAATTCTGCGGGTGAATCGACATTACCAATTGATCCCAGTCCGTGGCTTCCATCAAACCAAAATCTGGCGCCTCAGCAACCCCAGCAAGCCCAGCAACCAGTCTGGGATGGTTACCAGCGGTAGCGGCAGTCAGACACAATGAAGAAACCAAAACGATGCAGTCAAGATGCAGTCACAGCTCCAACACGGCTCCAAGAATGGGCCCGACTTCACCCTCCAACTCGCATCACAGGATGACGGTTTTTTCGTTTCTCAATGCGACCGGGCTGAGCCTGGTGTTGACCGTTACGATGCAAAACCTGCGGTAGACACACCAAAACATCCAAGCAGCCGGATAGCGGCGGCAAAACGCCAGAGAAGTGCATAGAACCCTGGGTTTTGCGTGTTTCTGATACAACATAAGAGGCATTATCGGACGTTGCGAATAGCCCGCTCTGGCCGTATTTCCGCAGTGTCTACTCCACTGAATCCGCCGCGTTATCCAAGAAAACACCGATTCGGCGAAACTTTTCGTAACGTGATTCGACAAGCTGATCTGAATCGATGCCTTCCAAATCATTGAGCGTCTTGGATAGGTAAGACTTCAACCGCGAAGCCATCTGGTGATGGTCCCGATGGGCACCACCAAGAGGCTCCGCCAACACATCATCCACCACGCCCAATTGCTCTAAATCTCGGCTTGTAAATCGCAGAGCAGCTGCAGCCTTCGGCGCGTGCTCGTGACTCTTCCACAAGATCCCCGCACAACCCTCAGGGCTGATCACGCTGTAGTAGGCATGCTGCAAAACAGCCACTCGATCGCCAACACCGATCCCCAATGCCCCCCCCGAACCGCCTTCGCCAATGACGACGCAAATCACCGGCGTTCGCAATCGGCTCATTTTAAACATACTTTCGGCAATGACCTGAGCTTGACCGCGTTCCTCAGCACCAACACCTGGATACGCACCTGGCGTATCAATGAAGCAAATCAATGGCAACTGATATTTCTCAGCGAGCGCCATTTTGCTCATCGCTTTGCGGTAGCCCTCAGGATGTGCGCAACCAAAGTGACACGCAGCACGCTCCTTATAAGTTCGCCCTTTCTGATGACCAATCACCATCACCTTGAAACGATCGAGTTTTGCAAACCCACTCAACATCGCTCGATCATCACCGAAATGCTTATCGCCGTGCAATTCGACGAACTCATCAAATGCCAGCTTCAAGTAATCACGTGTGTAAGGTCGATTCTTGTGCCGCGCGACTTGCACGGTCTGCCACGCATCAAGTCCATCGTACGTCTCACGCAACTGACGAACCAATTCCAGGCGAGATTCGCGAATTTCCTTTTCGACGTCCTCGGTACGATCAGTTTGCCTCTCTAAGGACGCAATACGTTCCTCTAGTTCGGCAATGTCATGTTCGAATTCTAATCCAGGTCCTGCGCTCATCGAGCCCGTGCCTCATTACTTGTTTCTTTATTCATTATCTTTTAATCCGCCTTTGCGGAACATATCATCCGCCCCTTTGATTCCCGGCATGTTATCGAACACACTCACCGTGGGCTTGCGAGGCTTCTTCTTGAAAATCTCGACCGTTCGGAAGACCTTCAAGAATTCCCACATCGACGGTGGTCGACTGCTGGGACTTTTGGCCATCATGCTTTTGACTAGATCCGCAAACTCCCGCGTCACGTTATCGTTATGCACGATTGGGCTGGGAATGGAAGCAGTCAAATGTTTGTTTAATAGGTCGTTCGGCGTATCGCCTGTGTAAGGCGGTCGCCCGGTGCAAAGTTCGTACAACACGCACCCAAAAGCGTAGACATCGGTTCGTTCATCACAGACCTTCTTTCGAATCTGCTCCGGTGCCATGTAACTCCGCGTTCCCTTGGCCACCTTGGGGCGATGCAAGAGCCGCCCCAAACCACCTTTTTTCTTTTGCGAAATCGTGAAGTCGATCAATTTCACTTGACCATCGCGACTAACGAGAAAGTTATCGGGCTTGATATCTAAGTGAATCCAATTCTTGGTGTGCAAGTAGTACAGCCCCTCGGCCGACTGTTCAACAATTTTGTCCAACATGAAAGCGAGCGATTCGGGTCCCCTTCGCAAAGCCTGCTTCATGTTCAATTCACTGAACAGCTCTAAAACCAACAGAGGTCGCCCCGAATCATCTCGGTACTCTAAGACACGGATAATCCGCGGGCTAGTTAAATCTTTGGCGACGTTGTACTCGTGCTTTAGCAACATCGTTTCCAACTTATCCGTCTTCAACGACTCCTTCAGAACCTTGAGCGCAAATCGCTGACCATCTCCCTCATGGATCGCTTCCCATACCTCGGCTGTACTGCCCACACGGATCAGCCGAGCCAGTCGATATGGACCAAGAAAATCGCGAGTTTTCATAATGACCTGAAAAAGCTGGTTTTCGGACTCAAATTGTTCTAATTGGTTGCCAGAGCAAGACGGCGAGTCGCAGGCCCGCAAAGCCACTCGTGATTCAAAACACTTTTAGAATCGCTCACCGACAATGGGCCGATGAACCAAAAATACCCGGACCGCCAGCTGGGCTTTATTCAACATGATAATTGGCAAATTCACCACCCGGGTAGTTGCGGTCCAACGATTCGAGAGAAGCCCACAAGCCGTCTAATTTTCGTGACTCGAACGCCGAGACTGAGAATCTAATACATCGAGGTACAACTCACGAATCCGCCGTGTCATCGTCTGATGACGGAACTGGTCGGTGAACAACTCCTGCCCTCTTTCACCATATTGTTCCCGAAGACGGCCATCTAAAGCCAGCACAATTAAGGCCTCAGCCAACGCAGCGGTGTCCCTAGGTGGGACCAAAACCCCTGTTTCACCGGTGATGGTTACTTCTCGGGCACCGTCCACGTCGTAGCTGACGACTGGCCGGCCAGCAATCAAGGCCTGCGGTAACGCGCGTGCCAAGCCTTCGCGGTACGACGTGTGGACCAACAGATCCATAGCCCCAATCAAATCAGGGACCTCCGAAGGCGGCACTAAACCGGCGAAAAGAAAATGCTGTTCCAGCGAAAGGTCTTCAATCTTCGCTCGCAGTTCGGCCCGCAGGACACCATCACCAACAAGCAAGAATCGAACATTGGGGACCCGCCGCACTACATCAACGGCAGCTTTGATCAAATCCTCATGCCCTTTTAAGTGAAACAGCCGTGCAATTTTTCCAATCACAACATGCTCATCTCCCAAGCCGAATCTTTCACGCGTCTCACTCCGCCGCTTTTCAGCCTGCAAAAACGGCTCCACCTCCATCCCGCTGTAAATGGTTGTGAACTTATCACGCGGAGCAACCTTTGCATCAACCATCAAATCGGTCATTGCATCTGCAACAGAAATCAAACGATGGCAACGCCGTCCTGCCCAAGCTTCACAGTGGCGAAAAAACTCTCTTGCAGACGCTGGCTGAAATGGGTGAAACGGTGCGCCATGAACCGAGTGGACGATGGCAGGCACGTTCAGACTTGAGGCTGCGGCGCGGCCCAACAATCCGCCCTTGGCACTATGAGTGTGCACGACATCAGGCTGGAAAGACTTGAGCGTTGTCTTAACATCACGATAGGCAGCCCAATCTCTTGGATGGATTGCTCGCCGCAAGCGAGGCAGCAAAGCAATCGGCAACTCCCCTGCCCTTCCCTCGCTTAAAAGATCACCTTCGGGCCCCAACGCGGGCCCAGTCACCAACAGCACCTCATCGTTGTAATCATGAAGCAGATCGAGGCAATTGAGCAAAGTGTTCTCTTGCGCACCACCAACAATCATTCGTGTAATGACATGAGCGATGCGCAACCCAAGTCCCTCACTTCAAGGGTCAGAAGCCAAAACCCGCGGCCAGAGACAATCTTGGTAGCCTAGACGAGTACAAACACAAAACGACGCCCTAAACGCAGGGCGTCGTTTTGATTGTAGTCGAAGGAAAACCTCGATTAGGCTCCAAACTCCACCCGACGATATCCCAACTGCTGCTGCAGCCGGTTCACTATCGACGTGTGCATTTGGCTGACCCGCGACTCAGAGAGATCAAGCGTTGCACCGATCTCTTTCATCGTAAGCTCTTCATAGTAGTATAAGATGATAATCAAGCGTTCATTTCGATTTAGACCTTTGGTCACCAAACGCATCAAATCATTTTTCTGGACTCGGCGGGTTGGATCTTCGCCCTTCTTGTCTTCCAAGATGTCGATTTCACGAACGTCCTTATAACTGTCAGTCTCGTACCACTTCTTGTTGAGTGACACGACTCCAACGGCATTGGCGTCCGATTCCATCTTCTCGACTTCTTTGACAGGTATCTCCATCTGATCGGCTAGCTCTTGGACGGTTGCGGCTCGCCCGTGCTTTGTCTCCAAAGCTTTACGAGCGACGGCCAGCTTGCTGGCCTTGCTGCGCACCAATCGCGGCACCCAATCCATCGTGCGAAGTTCGTCGAGCATTGCTCCACGAATCCGCGGCACACAGTAAGTCTCGAACTTGACGCCGCGTTCCATATCGAAAGCATCGATCGCATTCATCAGTCCAAAGATACCGGCACTAATCAAGTCATCGAGTTCCACGCCATCTGGAAGGCGTTGCCAAATTCGTTCGCCGTTATAGCGAACCAACGGCATGTAGCGTTCCACCAGCTGGTTGCGGAGTGTTTCATACTCCGGCGAATCCTTTGTCAGCTTTTTGAATGCCTTCCAGACTTGCAGTATTCCGTCGTCGGCCGTGGCTGTCGCTGCCATCCAATCCTCCGTGATTGTTGTACGTACTGCGGCTCAGTGCCGCATCCGTTGGATTCGGTTAATCGCCGAATCATTTGGTTAGTGAAACACAGTGATCACTCGGCTCCATTTGCCGGAAGGCATCACTACGCCCCGGTTACCTCGCTACCAGCTCAAAATCCTTTTGGGACTGGTCATTCGGTTGTTCTGATTCAACATAGCCTGCCTCGACCATTTCCTGCCGGTACCACCGCACGCGATCTCGGAACGAGTGTTCCATTGCATCACGAATGAGGTAATCAGCAATCCATCCTGCAACGAATCCGATGCCCATAAATAACAGCATCGCAACGATCGCTTCCATTGCGACATGACCGGCCAATTCGCGATTAACAACACCGCGTAACATAACCAACCCCATCGCCAAGGCGCCGAGTGATACTGCGTAACTGCGTGACAACGTTTTGTTTCAAGGTACGAGGACAGGTAACTAGTTTTCCCAAAGTTGGCAAACCGTTTTTCAAAAAGAACACTAAAGTGCTTTTTTGTCATCCCGGCACTGCCCTGTTCGTGTATCGTCCAGTTGCAGATGAAGATTGAATTATTATTGTGTTTTTAAGCCGCAATTGTTTTTGTCGCCATCTCTCTCGCTGGCAGCAATCGTGACAGTAGCAGTTCCGTACTGGCCGTCATGATATCGTCAGGAACCTGCTGACCGTTAGTGACATAGCTAAGCGGGATACCCGGATAGCGATCAGTCGCTACCACTGCTGATAGCACCCCGGCAGTCTGCGGTGTCTCGTCAAGTTTGGTTAAAATCCCGGCTGTTGGCTGCACGGGGGCAAAGCCAGCCAAAACTGACTGTATGGCAGTTGCAGAACTTGTAGAACTTAACACCAAGTGTGTTTCATCCGGCTGAGCACACCGAAGCATTTCGACCAATTGATCAATGCGGGCGTCACTGCGTGGACTTCTGCCTGCCGTATCTATCAACACGAGATCAACATCACCCAATCGATCCAGTGCCGGTTGCATCTGCTCAGGCTTCTCCACGACCTCCATCGGTAGATCCATGATCTCCGCATACGCCTTGAGTTGCTGGACTGCAGCGATTCGAAACGTGTCGATCGTCAACAGGCCAACCCGCCGGCGAGCCTCAATCCGAAACCCGGCGGCTAGCTTCGCGACAGTCGTTGTCTTCCCCACACCCGTTGGACCAACCAAGGCGACAATCCGACGATCTCCAGGCTGTGTACGGATCGGGCTGCCAATCCGCAACTCACGTCCGACGCTTCTCTGGAGATGTTCGAACCACCCACCGCCAGCAAAACTGCCTGCTACGGCTTCTCCGACACTTACCGCAAAACTTGTTGTCGCGTTCATCCAGCGATCCACCGTCATCGTATCAACGCCACCAGTGAGTAACTGTTCTCGATAGTTCTGTAGTGTCAAAGGCATCACGGCATCGTTTTTCGGCAGCGAGATCGAGTACGGATCTGCAATCGCACTTCGCGTATCAGCTTCTTTAACTGGTGGCACCGAGAGCGAGGACTTGATCGGCTCGGCATCTTTCAACCCGGCAGTGACCTCCACGTAGGTGCGTCCCAACCAGCCCATCAAACCATCACGAACTTGCCGCGTATGCAATACGGATGCATCCGGACCCATCTGATGCCGGATCTGATCCAGTGCATCTTGCAGGCTAGCGGCTCGAAAGGTTCGAATGTGCATGAAGGATCTATCTTCCTTGAGTCAATCGCATCGTTTGAAACATTGGCGGATCATTGATCACTAATCACACCATGGGATTCGATCTTTGTATCTTGTGTAATCTCGTTGTAGGACAAAACTCGCAGTCTTGGCAAGGAAGCAGATGCAATCTGCCTTAGCCCCGGACGGATCCTTGGGCTGACCAAGATGACCGGGGGATGCCCCGCGGTAATAAGTTTCTTAACCCCTTCTTGAATTCGCCCGCAAGTGAGGTCTACCGCTTGTGGGCTCATTCGTACAAATAACCCACGTTCATTATGGTCCAGCCCTGCCGCAATTCGATCCTCCATAGCTGGATCGAGCGCCAGTACATGCAATTGGCCATCCGAATCGCGATATCTTGAACTGATTGTCCTCGCCAATCGGTGTCGCACGTACTCACTCAACCAAATGGGATCCTTCGTGCGGCCGGCGTAATCGCCAAGTGTTTCCAAAATAATACTTAGCTGGCGAATCGGCACATCCTCTTTCAAGAGCGAGTGTAAAACCTGCTGAACATCACTAACCTTCATCATTCCGGGAATCAGTTCGTCAACAACCGTGGGCGCCGCTTCCTTCAATTCATCGATCAGATGTTTCGTCGCATCACGTGACAACAATTCATCTGCATGTCGCTTGGCAATTTCTTGCAAGTGAGTCGCGAGAACTGCAGCTGGCTCCACCGTCATGTAACCAAAAATCGCCGCCTGCTCACGGCGAATAGGATCAATCCAAACTGCTGGTTCACCGAAAGTCGGATCCCGAGTTGCTTCTCCCTCAATCACTCCGGTGGTGTTCCCCGTATCAATTGCCAACAAACGATTAGGAAGCACCGTTGCTCGTGCGATTGGATTACCCTCGATCCGAATCTCGTAATCAAGCTCACCCAAACTACGGTCATCTCGGACCCGTACTTTAGGTAGAATAATACCCAGATCGGCTGCAATCGCATTTCGCACACCGGTAATCCGCTGCATCAAATCTCCACCACGATCGGGTGCAGCCAATCCCAACAGCCCGAGCCCGATTGAAACTTCCATCGGATCAACCGCCAAGAAATCTTCCACCCGCTTGGCGGGCTGCGCTGCCTCTTCGGCTTGCTCAGCCTCAGCTCGCAATTGCTCATCCGCTTGCCGGCGGATCGTTTGTCGATTCATGACGACTGCCAATCCGATGCATCCAGCACCAAGAGTCGCCATGGGGATTGCTGGCAAATTGGTGATGATCAACAACGTCAAGAAGCCACCAGCCACAATTAATGCTTTCGAATTCCCAAGTAACTGCTGAAGGAACTGAACCGGCAGATTCGTTCGCTTGGCACTTCTTGTAACGAGCAAGCCAGCAGCAAGCGAAATCAAGAATGCAGGAACCTGGCTGACTAATCCATCTCCAATGGTCAACTTCGTAAACAGTGCGGCAGCCTCACCAATCGTCATTCCTGACTGCATCACACCGATATACAGACCACCGGCAACGTTCACCAATGTGATCACGATCCCCGCGATCGCATCGCCCCGCACAAATTTACTGGCACCATCCATGGCCCCATAGAAATCTGCTTGGGCGCTGATTTCCTCGCGCCTCGACTGAGCTTGTTTTTCGTCAATCAATCCGGCATTCAGGTCAGCGTCGATTGCCATCTGCCGACCTGGCATCCCGTCCAGAGCAAATCGTGCCGCGACTTCACTGATCCGCGTAGCACCCTTGGTGATCACGATAAATTGAATCAACACAATAATGATGAATAAGATCAAACCGACGGCTAAACGATCACCCGCAACAAACTCACCAAAACTCTGAATCACCCCACCAGCAGCACCCATCCCGCGCGCATCAGCACCGGTCAAAATTAACCGAGTGGTCGCCACATTCAGCACCAAACGTCCAAGCGTGGTTGCCAACAGAAGCGAGGGAAAAATGCTGAACTCTAGCGGAGTCGCAACATAAACCGTTGTCAGTAAAACGATTACGCTGACCGTAATATTGGCTGCCAGCAATAAGTCCATCAACGCAGGTGGCAGCGGGACAAGGATCACCACCAAACAGCCGATGATGCCTATCGGCAACACCAAGTCACGATGACGTAACAGAAACTGCATCGACGGCCCTTTGAACAACGGAAGCTGGAACTACCTCTTGTCGGAACACTACCGAAAAATGAGGGCGTCGGTCCAGAGAAAAAGGAAACTCCGTTTCACATCCGTTGTTTCACGCGAGCAGACGCGTGAAGAACTCATCGGCGTCAAATCCACCTTCGAAACCAAACCACTCTCGTCACAACGCCCGAGGAGGGACCACCGATCCGCATCGAGGCCAAATCGCGGTCAGTTTGGGCGGCTTTACCAGGCAAATCCTGACCAAGCTGTTCGCTCAGTAAGTGGTTCGCTTAGTAAGTGGTTCGCTTGGGGAAACCGAACACGGCACTCTAAGTGCTGTCTTAGATGAAAATAGTCGACCCCTCACCAAGGCCCAGCTAGGGCGTTAACGCCCAATCAATGGCGTTTGCTAGCAAGCTCGGCAGCACCTTACCGCGAAAGTCGTCTCGATGGCCAAGCGATGTGTAAAAAGATTTGCCGCCGTCGCCGCGGCGATAGGTCCACGCGACCGGCTCTGGCTTAGCTCCCTCCACGTGACCGATCAAGAGAACTTCTGCCGTCTCAGCGACCGGTGAAACACGATACAAAGATCCTTGCGATGATGCCGGCAAAGCAAGGGCCAAGTCCCGAATCAACGGTGAATCCGTTACCATTGGCCGCTTTGCCAAGTCGATCGTAGTCTTCAACGAATTCCCATGGTGATTCGTATAGTTTCCGCCAAAGACCTGTGAATCAAATTCCGGCCACACTGCCCTGCCCTCTGGCGTCTCCTTTCCTCGCAACGAAAAAGCATGGCTGGCCGTACGGATTCCAATGACCGGCTTTCCCGCTGCCACATAGCGGCGAACACGATCGAGTTGGACTTTCGGTAACGTCCGCCGTCGCACACTGATGATTAACAGGTCGGCAGATTCAATTGCCTCGGCACCGACCAGTGAATTTCGATCATTTGCAGCGGCAAACACGGTGGTAACCCGAAATCCCTGAAGTCGTTCCTTCACGAATGCCGTTAATGTTTCCTCGGTGGCGTACTCACGTTCCGCGATCAACATCACGATATGCGGCAGCTCACTTTCGGCTGCGAACAATATCGTATTCGTGAAGATACCACTCAGAAAAAAAATGACGAAGGTGCAGTGCAAAGAAAACATCAGATCACCTGATTGACGAAAACTACGAGCAAGGCAATTCATTTCCAAACGGATCTTAATCGCCATCAGAACTCAAAGCGACAACCCGCACCGCCGATCACGCCATCACCATTCGAGCGTTCTGTCAGGAAGCCTGAGGCAAATGGCGCAACGACAACACACCTTCCGTGTTACGGATCGAACTCAGCGTTTCGTCGTCGATCCCACCGTCAAGGTCAATGATCGTGTAAGCCACCTCACCTCGTGATTTATTCAACAGGTCGGCAATATTCAAGCCTGCGTTGGCTAGGATCGTTGAGATTTGTCCCACCATATTAGGTACATTCGCGTTCGCAATTGTGATCCGCGCGCCGCCGTTGCGTGGCATATATGCTTCCGGAAAATTCACAGAATTTCGAACGGTTCCATCTTCTAGATAATCCCTCAGAGAATCGGACACCATGACGGCACAATTTTCTTCCGCCTCTTCGGTCGATGCGCCAAGGTGTGGAAAGGAAATTACCTTGGAATGCGACAGTAATTGGCCGGTAGGAAAGTCGATGATGTAAGACAAGAGATGCCCACTATCCAACGCCGCCAAGACCGCATCGTCATCACAAATTCCACCGCGAGCCAAGTTAACCAAGATGCTACCTTTTGGCATCATATTGATCCGCTCTGCATTGACTAATCCCTTGGTCGCATCGAGCAACGGAACATGAACCGAAACCGCATCGCACTGTGAAAACAAGTGGTCAACGCTAACAGCCTGTTCTACGCCACTGGAGAGTTGCCAAGCGCTCTGCACCGAAATCAGCGGGTCATATCCGACCACCTTCATGCCCAGTGAAAGAGCCGCATTGGCAACCCGCAGTCCAATCGCCCCAAGACCAATCACGCCCAACGTTTTCGATGGCAACTCTGCACCAACAAAATTCTTTTTACCAGACTCAACCGCTGCGGATACTTCCCTGTCAGTGCCTTCCAAGCCAGAAGCGAACCGCATCGCTGTCGGTATATTTCGCGATGCCATCAATAGCCCGGCAATTGCGAGTTCCTTCACCGCATTCGCATTTGCACCTGGGGCATTGAAAACAGGAACACCTCGCTGGGTCATTGCGTCAATAGGAATATTGTTGACTCCCGCCCCCGCGCGACCAATGGCGGCAACGGTGGATGGGATCTCCATGTCGTGCATCTTGAACGACCGAACCAATACCCCGTCAGGCTGGCTCATTTCAGAAGCGACCTCGTATCGTTCACGAGGTAGACGCTGCAGGCCTTTTACCGAAATATTATTCAGCGTGAGAATCTTAAACATTGTTTGGTAGCTAAGACAAACGAGAGGAAACGGGGAGTCAAAACACAACCGCTAAGTCAAATATCAATTAGCCGTTCTTCGAAGCAAAGTCCTTCATAAACTCTGCAAGGGCCCGGGGGCCTTCAATCGGCATAGCATTGTAGATACTGGCTCGGATGCCACCGACACTGCGATGGCCCTTCATATTCGCTAGTTCATTCCCAGCAGCTTCCGAAAGGAACTTCGCCTGCAATTCATCATTGGGCAGGGTGAAGGTCACATTCATCAAAGATCGCGCCTCGGGCTTTGCATGCCCGTGATAGAAATCCGAATGTTGATCAAGGACGTCATACAGAATCTTCGACTTCTCGTGATTCTGTTTTTCCATCACCGCTAAGCCACCGATGTCGTCAGCCAACCAACGAGCAACTTTTCCTAAAACATACACAGCAAAGGTTGGCGGAGTATTCCACATCGACCCACCCGCCGCATGATTGCGATACTGCAGGTATCCAGGCAACTGTTCGCTACCTCGTTCGAGAAGATCACGGCGAACGACAGCAACCGTCACCCCAGCCGGTCCAGCATTCTTTTGTGCACACGCGTACAAAAGGCCGTATTTATCCATCGGTAACGGACGGCACAAGAAATCGCTGGAGGCATCGCTCACCAGCGGCACTGAATCAGGACATTCAGGCTCACTCGCAAACTGAACTCCTTGAATCGTTTCATTGCTGCAGTAGTAAAGATAGGCTGCAGAATCACTGACTTGGTAATCAGCAGAATTTGGAACATGATCGTAATTCGATTCCTTCGCGTCATAAAGCACTTCAACATCGCCTTCCTTCTTGGCTTCAGCGACTGCTTTCTTCCCCCACGAGCCAGTAAGCAAATATTGAGCAGTTTTCCCGCTATCCCTGAGCAAATTCGCAGGGATCATGGAAAACTGTAAGGCCGCCCCACCCTGCAAAAAGAGCAAGGCGTAATCATCGGACAGCTTTAAAAGTGATCGAAGCGTCGATTCAGCATCTTCGATAATATCAACGAAGGTTTTACCGCGATGGCTAACTTCCATAACGGACGCACCGGCACCCGGAAAACAAAGCAGCTCTTCCTGGACCTGTTGAAGGACCGACAATGGCAGGGCAGCTGGGCCGGCCGAAAAGTTAAAGACCCGCTGCTGAGTTGCGCTGGCACTCATTGTTTCTGGGTTTCCTGGTAGTTCGGGCCGTATGAGCAACATACGTAAGGCCCTGACGGACAAAATGATCGGACGACCAAATTTTAGACCTCGCTCCGTTTATGCGGAAGGTTGGCGAACCAAGCCTGCTCGAAGATCCTCGATTTCTGCCTTGAAGCTCGCATTGCGGCGGTTTCGCGGATATTCCGGCAAACTATAAGGAGCTGCCATGCGGCTCGTCGAAGGCGAAATCCCAACTACAGAGACCCAACTGGAGAATGCTCCCGATGAAGAATGAAAAGTCGGATGCTGACCGCGCCATCGAACTGGCTTCCAGACTCCTGCTGCGAGCGGCCAAACTTCAGACACCCCAGGAACGACGTCAGCAGGCCGAATTGGACCGAATGATCAATCACGCCGACGATAAGGCAACGATGGTCGAGATGACCGATCAAGCCTTTCGCACCCATACCCCGGCCCGGGTTGCTGACCAATTGACTCACCTGCTTGATGTTCAAGGTGTTCCCAGATTCTTCAGTCCTGTTGAGCAAGCAATGCTGAGGGGGTTTCAGTCGTTTGGTGAATATCTGCCTGGTGTTGCCGTCCCATTGGTGAAAGAAAAAATGCGTCGGGAGACAGCGAATGTTATCCTCCCAGCAGAACGCGAACTCTTGACGGAGCATTTGCGAAATCGGCAACGCCAGGGCGTCCAGATGAACGTCAACCTTCTGGGAGAAGCCCTACTCGGCGAAGCGGAAACGCGGAAGCGTATTCAACAATGTATCGAAATCCTTCGACTGGACGATGTTCGCTGTTTGTCGGTCAAGATTTCGACCCTTTACAGCCAAGTCTCCTCACTCGCACGAAAACACACGATCAGTAAAGTCTCTGACCGCTTGGAATCTCTTTTCAGAACTGCCGACCGTGAAACCGATTCTGTCACTGGTACAGGGAAATTTGTCTACCTCGACATGGAAGAGTATCGGGATCTTTACCTTACGGCTGACATCTTACGGGAAACGCTAGGACGACCTGGGTTGGAATCAACGCGTGCGGGTATCGCATTTCAAGCTTACATTCCCGATTCTTTCCAAGTGATGCAGCAACTCATTCACTGGTCATCCAAGCGAGTCCAAGCGGGTGGCAGCCCGCTCACGATCCGACTCGTCAAAGGTGCCAACATGGAAATGGAGTGCGTCGAAGCATCAATCGGCGGACACCCTCAAGCGCCTTACAAAACCAAGTTGGAGACTGACGCAAATTACAAAAGCATGCTGAAATTGTTGATCGATGCAGCTTCCCGCCGATGCATTCGCATCGGTCTCGCATCGCACAACCTTTTCGATGTAGCGCTCGGCTTGATCTGGTCTGAGCAGACGGTCCCCGCCGAATTCATGCAGGTCGAAATGCTCGAGGGAATGGCGAATCACCAACGCCGGGCGATTTCGGAGCAAGATGCCAATATGCTGTTGTACGCTCCCGCCTGCCGGCAAGAAGGATTCCTGAATGCCATTGGATACCTTGTGCGCCGACTGGACGAGAATACAGGACCGCAGAATTTTCTGCGGCACGCCTATCGCCTCGAGCCCGATAGTGATGAGTTCCGTGAACTTGCGGAGGCTTTCCGAAAATCTTTGGCAACGATCGAATCAGTCAGCCATGAACCTCGCCGCAATCGTGACCGAAACGACGAACCAATACAGCCATCAGCTGCCAATCACTGGACAGAATTGTCCAACGAACCCGATACCGACTGGGCAGTACCAGCGAACTCTGACTGGGCCGAGAAAACATTGAACCTGTGGC
>JAYZAR010000341.1:0-43276 GCA_036339635.1 Planctomycetota bacterium
CCTATTGATATCCCGGTTCGCGGTGAAATGCAATGATGAAACAACTAAAGGTATCGGTCATCGGCGGCCCGGACCGTGGACGAGAATTCGCGTTTGGCGACGATCAACCGTTGGTGATTGGGCGGGGGAGCAACAGCGACACCAGAATTCATGACCCAGCACTCAGCCGGATTCATTGCCGAATCAACTTGTTGGATCGACAAGTCGTTCTTTCAGACTGCAATGGCTCGTCGGGTACGTTTGTTCGCGGAGTTCGGATCTCGAAGCCACAAATCCTCACCCATGGAAGTGTGTTCAAGATTGGTGACTCGGTTCTTCGCATTGAAGATGAACAACAACTCGACGCGCCGACCATGTCAACGGATTTGACGCTAGGTTTACAGGAAGATCTTGTTTCCGCCTCGGCACCAGCGACCTTGCTGAGTTCCACACCGGCAAAGGAGCCGACGCATTCGATCCGCTTACTGGAAGGTGAAACATTTCTGCGTTTTCGACTTGACCAACTGGTTTCCACGGGACGCAACAGTTTCATTTTCAAAGGCTATGACACTAAGCGTGATCGCTTGGTTGCCGTCAAAATTTTGAAGCCGCAAATGGCAATGACGGATACGCAGCGTGAAAGATTTATCCGTGCCATGAGAACGATGCTACCGATCGTTCATCCCAACATCGTCCGCACGCGAAAGGCAGGTCGTAAAGGAGTTTACTGCTGGGCGGCACTAGACTGGGTGGAAGGGATCAGCGTCTTGAAGCTGATCGAGAACATAGGCGTCGGCGGTATGTTGCCTTGGCAAGAAGTTTGGCGAGTTGCCGTCCACATCACACGTGCGCTCGAGGAAGCTGGAAAACGTCGCATCGTCCACCGCAACGTCACGCCATCCAATATCCTGCGACGAAACGACGATCGGTCTTATTTGCTAACCGATCTGATCTTAGCTAGAGCACTAGAGCACACGGACGCCTCAGCATTGACGCGGCCGGGTGATGTGCTTGGTGAACTTCCCTACATGGCCCCCGAATTGCTGCTTGATTCGTCAAACGTCGACGAACGATGCGACCAATATGGACTCGGCGCAACCCTATACGCCTTGCTCTCTGGGAAACCGCCGTACTCTGCGGTCAACCTTGCGGATTACCTCGAAAAACTCAAGTCATTCCATCCAGAAAGCCCTGTGAACGCGCAAATGGGCACTGACGAGCGGTTTGGCGATGTTGTGATGCGAATGATAAGGATGCAGCCCACGACACGCTATGAATCGCCGCAAGCGATCCTTAGAGACCTTCAGCGAGTTGGCAAACTCGGTGGAATTGAAGCCGACTGGTCAGATTGGATCTAGTGATTCATAAGATGTTCAGGCTCCGACTCAATATCAATCATCACCGCTACGAATTCGTAAGGGATGCTCAATGGTGCGTCAGCCAGACTTCAAGCCGCACTTTTTTCCGCATTTTGTTGCTGGAGAACAACCCATCGTCTGCGAGAAGAAGTTTGAAAAAATCGCACTTGTCCTCAGTGGAATCGACCCCACGGAGTGGGATACAAAGGCAAAAGCATGTAGCTTGCGCGAACTTGTTGCTCAGTCGTCTGTGAGGCGGATAGGCCCCAGTAGTGCCATGAGGCAAGATTACCAATACGTGCTTTCGCCTCAGTTCGACTTCAATCAGGTTGACTTTGGAGACATCTGGCTTGATGCGAAGCAGATTCCTTCTGGACAGGAAGGAACAGACTTTCTCAAACTCGCCAAACAAATCCGGCATTTGAACGTTGTTGCAGACTTCGATGATTTGCTCTCGAAAAAACCAGGGCTAAATGAGCAAGTTCGCAAGCACTCACACCGCTTGCTGCACCGAATCCATCGGACCGCGACTCGACAGATCGAGGAGACTCTCAAGACACTCGGGAAACCATCACGTCGTCCTTGGTACACGGCGTTACTGAACCGCTTTGGCCTCGGCAAGGACACCTATAATTTGACCTTCCACATCGAAGAAGAAGTCCGCAGAGATTTGGACCGTTACGTTGAGGACGTGATAAAAATTGGGTGTCTACTTCGATCCAACGTCCGTCGTCGATAAATGCAGCCGGCAGGGCGATCCTTGATCGACGAATTCAACAATGGAAGAACTTCAAGCGTGGCGACGCAAAGCTCAGCAAAAAGCTTCTCATGTGTACGCGAAAATCTTGACCTGCGCCCAAAAAGTTGATTCATTTGAAATGAGAAAATCGGATATAATCTGGCCGAGATACAGAGGAGAAAGCGGCCATGAGGAAGTCACGATTTACCAATGAACAGATTGCCTTCGCGCTAAAGCAAGCCGATACAGGTACACCCGAAAAAGATTTGGGGACAGACGCGGTTTTGAGAGCGCAATAGCGTTTTGACCTTGTCCCCTTATCCAAGTCTAACGATGGAGTTTGTTTCCGCATTCCGGGCTCTCCGCACTGGCGAACAAGTCAGGCCAGCTCCCCCGCTGCACGCCCCAGTCCATCACCCGAGCGATCCCCGCACATCGATCTCCTTGATCGAGTCCGTCCCTGATTCGACGCGAGGCAGGAACAGAATCGCCTCTTGGATTTCAAACGCCAAGTTGGTCAGCCACATGATGTGCGTCATATGCGGCATCGTGACTTGGCTTCAGATGTTGACGCCGCGTCTCGAAGTTCGAATCCTTTTCGGTCTACGTGAAACCGGAAGCAACACCCTCGCCATAACTCTCAGCCAATAAAGAGCTTGTGAAAAACCTGCGAAATAGAGCTAGTTCGAAGAGGGTTGCTTTGGGCGTGCTTTCTCCGGTCACCGCTTGACCAAGCACCGCGAGTTGACTCTCAATTGCGGTTTTGACACGGTTCAAAAAGGCACGTCTTAATGTGCTTTCTGGCAATGACTTACGTCGATGAATGATTGAGCGAGACTCTCTTAGTCGGTCACCACATTCGATCATCAACGCCTGATCAAAGCCAAAGTGCGAACTCGATCGCTTTCACTCTCAGGCTCTCACCTAGATTGGCCCGCATAAGTTAGCGAGGTCTCTTTTCGGTGGTGCGGGTGAGATTCGAACCGGGACGAGATCCACTCTGCGATGGACAATGGATGGACAAAGCGGACAGTTATCAAGTCCTTCGGCTGATTTGCAGTCAAATCACTTTGTGCCTGTCCCCAATTTGTCCGTTGCGCTACTTGAAAAACGCCTCGCGTGGCGAAAGCAGCTCGACGACGGCGGAACAGCAGAGGTAGACGCACGCGAAGCACAAGCAGCTATCGAAAAAGCACAGCGAGCGATTGACGCAGCAATCGCAAAGAATCAGCCCGCAATCGACTCAGCGTTGGCGGTTAAACAATCCAGCGAACACCGGCGGACCCTTGCACGCTACGCGGCGGAGAATCTTGCTGGCGAACTGCTCGACCAGGGATTAGCCGACCGAATCAAAACTTTGAACAGCGAACTGCGAGGATTACAAGCGGAGCGACGAGGACTCCAGGAAAAGACGTCGCGGCTGAATTTGGATTACTGGCAACGAAAAATTGAAAGCCACCAGAACGCCAAGGCAAAACTCAGCGATTTGGACGCGTTGAGCCGAGCACATCACTTGAAACGAGAAAGAGAAGCACGCCAACGACTTGAGGAACAGACTGAAAAATCACGACGGTTTCGAAGCGAGTTGGTGAACATAGAGCAGCAGACGACAGCGATCGAGCGAGAACTGGCGGATGCCCAGGAGCGAATGTTGGAGCCACAAAAAAGCCAAGGTACTTCCAAGGGCTTATCACGACCCTGCGGCACGAACAGTCGCGGTTTCTGTAAAGAAAGTTTGTTAGTCCAAACCTATTTTTTCATGCAGGGGGTTCCCGATGCGTTGGGAAATCACGAAGGAACAACGCCAACAAGTCATTGATTCGATGATGCGCCTAGTCCAAGGCGACGACCACCCGATAGCGATTCGAGCGGCACGTTTGCTCATTCAGATGGACGAGCAAAACACGAAAGCCACTGAGCCGACCCAGGACCAAGCCAATCGGTTTCACGAGATAATGCGGCGGATCCAACGGGAAAATTAGCAATAGATTGCCGAGTGCAAACGTCACACGTTCCCCGCCTACAAAGCACGTCTAAAATGGCTCTGGATTACGGTCACACAGAAACGATTATTAGCAAGCAAAAGAACAAAGATTCAAATACGAAGAGCAGCCTTTGTAGTGAGGTCTTAGAGCCTCGCCGGCTTTTTCTTGCGAAAGCTCTTATATTCTTCCCTAATAGCCGAACTCCGCATCCAACATTTTTTTCTCCCAACGGGCTCTTCGACTTGGTGACATTTGATTAAGCACGCCCTCAAGTTCATTTTCGAGCAAGGCAGCCTTTTCTGCGGCGTCAGCAGCGCCACTTACATCACCCGCTGCTAATGCTGCATTTAAATTTTTACTGGCGACCGCAAGCTCGTCACAAATTCGATCGGCTTGGCTCTCTAACGTATTGCATCCGCAAAGAAAAACAAAAGTTCCTAGCAAAAAAGCTATTTTAAGATGAATTAAATGGTCAACGTTTCGTTTCATGAGTCTTTCCAATCTGCCGGGTTTCATGTTCGGCTCCTAAAGAGGGGCGGGGCAATTTCACGATCGCCACGAATTGCGTAGACCATTCCCCCGCCTTTATATCAAAAACCTCAGCTTTCTTCTTTGCTTATTGCCTCTTCACGTGGTTTTATTGGTGTTGCGTAGCGTCAAAAGATGTTGACGATGTGCTTATGGCTATGGAAATTTGCGAGCAAGCAAAAGAGCAAGAGGTAACAATCGAAAAGCTCGTGGACTCTTTCAAAATTAGTTGGGCTGTACTGGATGACATTTCTACTATTAAGGAATTGAAAGACTTAAAAGCTAGAAAGCCGAATGGAAAATTCGTTGAGAAACACGGTAAATCTGAAGCAATTAGATCCTGCGTTTAGTACAGAAACAGGTTTAGGATGGACTGGATAGATAATGAGTTTTTTCTTTTTATAATTGGGGGCTGCGTGCTTGCCCTATTTAGATATTTGTATTTTCAGTTCATGAGATAATGCAAATGCAGTAACGGCACGGCACCCCGCAACAGAGACATCAAAATGAGCCAGCTAAGTATCTCGGATTACATCGGGCTTGTATTTGCAATTTTCTTGGGAAATCTCGCAGTTGATGTTCTCAAGTGGATATTAGCTTTGCTTGGGCTGTTATTCGCAGCTGGCGATATTTGAAACCGCCCAAAGTCGATCCCCTGTGATCGACTTTTACATGGGATCACCAACCGTCCCATCGTCCCCAGTCTGGGGACCGTCAATCCTCAGCCGTCACGTCACCAGGCAGATCCATCACCGACGCCCTTGGAACCTCCCAAGCGGTCGCATGGAGCATCTGACGACGTGAACGCTCACCAGCAGACCAACGGGATTGGAAGCTTTGGCAGTGCTGGCGAATCTCTGCGGGGCTTGGATCGTCAGTGCGTTGCGGGTGGGGCGGTTTTGGTTTGCTCATTGGGGCTACCGAGAAAAATTTTTTTGACGACACCCGACGACACCCGTTGCGACGTATTTGGTCGTTTTGCATCGGTAGTGTCTTTGGCTTTACCCCGCAAAACACGGTGTTTTTCGCATATGGGAAACACCCTAAACCAACTTCTAATCCGTAGGTCGGAGGTTCGAATCCTCCTGGGCGTGCTTCCTCCGGTCACCGCTCGGCCATGCACGACAAGTTGACTCTCAACGGTGGTTTTGACACGTTTCAAAAGTTGCGTCTTAACGCATTTTTTCGCAACGCTTTACAGCAACGTTCCGTCGTCCCCTTCTCTGTGCCTTACCTGCCACCGCCTCTCTTCATGGGTCAAAACGCGGTTGCCGCAAAACTCCGTCGGCTATGTTCTCTGACTCTCTCATGTTTTGGATTGTCTAAGTTAGCGAGCTCGGATTTCGGTAGGGCGAATGATCCCCAGAGCGCGATGCTTCTTGTTCCCAATCCGAACGCTCATAAGGTCTGGATCAAAAGCGTGAGCGTTCCACTGCGGCCGCGTCCAAAAGGACTACCCCAACGCGAGTTGATATTTGCCCGTGAGTGCCAAGCGACGACGTCTGACTTTGTTCCGACCTGAAGAATCGCGTACACATTGACGATGTCGACGTGTAGGTTGCTTCGGCTTAGATGCGTGGTATCCGTGTTCGGGAAACCAGATCTCCAGGTGTCGGAGTGTCGACTGATTTTTTTGACCACGCAGGATTGAAAGCGAAATTACCTACTGACGTTCGGAGCTGCGAACCTCCATCGGGACCGGTGCGGATTTTTCGGCCCGCTTCGCAAGCACATTGGTCGCAACGCCAACGCCTAGGCATGCCGCAGCGTAAAACAGCGGCAGCGTGGCATAGGTTGCATCTTTGGGATTCAGCATTACTAGCAGGAAGAGGGCACTGCCCATAAAAGCGGTCAGGGAGATGCCAAGATAGAACAAATATTTTGCATCGTTCATGATGAGCTCCATTGGGTGATTTGACGGATATAGGGAACCGGGTTGGTTGTTGCATGATCCAAAGCGATACTTGATATCTTGGAGAATACCGTATGACCAAGCGGAGAAGGCACTTGAAGCAAATCGGAAGTAAGGGATAACGATTCGGCCCTGTAATACTCGATAGTTGCAACGACGTATCTGCGTGCCGATTTCGCGGTAGACGGCAGCGGCAATACGGATCGCGGGGCGAATGGTGGCGGGTAGGTACGTCATACCCTCATTTCCAATCTTGTATTGCTCTTCGGCGAGATCGAGGATCCTTTTCACTGCGATCTGAACCTCGTTTTGTGATGACGCAGTCACACCACGCGGTAGCCAGTTCTTTGGTAAGTAGCATCGTCCACGCAGCGAATCCTCCCGAACATCGCGTGCGATGTTCGTCAGTTGCATAGCAATTCCGAGCGATTTGGCGTGTTGGAGTGCTCGTGGGTCATTCACTCGAAAGATCTCGCACATCATCAAGCCAACAACTCCGGCCGCGCGGTAGCAGTAACACATCAATTCATGTTCCGTCTCGATCTGGGTGAGATCTAAATCCATCTCCATGCCATCAATCAGGGCGGCGGGGTACTGTTGATCGATGTCATACTTTTCAACGAGTTCGGCAAGCCATGCTGAAGCTCGATGCATGACGGGTTGCTTGCGGTATATCCGCTCGACATCTCCGCGAAGCATCGTGAGACTTTCTCGTGCCTCCTTCAAGTTGTCACACAAATCAACGGCGTCGTCGCACCATCGACACCAGGCATACAGTTTCTCCACATCAGATTTCACATCTTCCGGTAGTAACTTTGACGCGAGTGAGAATGAGCGACTGTTCTGGCGAATCACCTCGCTGTCATCAAAAGGAACCGTGTGAAACGGAGAAGAGGCTTCGCAACGTTTTGAAATGGTTGAGCTCATGATGTTGTCACTCCAAAATCTTGAGCGATGAGCCCGCATGTCGCCTTCGCAGTATTGATGACGCCGGGTACTCCAGCCCCTGGGTGAGTTCCGCCTCCCACGATGTAGAGTCCTGGGATTTTGTCGGCCCGATTGTGCGGACGGAAAAAAGCACTCTGCGTCAGCTTTGGTGCAACTGAAAATGCTGAGCCATGATAGGCATTTAATTCGTCTCGAAAATTGTTCGGTGTGAAGTGTCGACGGGTCACGATCGATTCGCGTAGACCTGGCAGATGTTGTTCGAGTGACTCGAGAATGGCATCTCCATATTTCTGCGCAACCGAGTTCCAGTCGATCTTTGCGCGGCCGAGGTGTGGAACGGGACTAAGAACATAGAAACCTTCACATCCCTCTGGAGCAAGCGAGGGATCGGTCACAGTGGGGGCGTGAAGATATAGACTGAAATCCTCGGGTAACCGACTACCTTTGAAGATGTCGTTGAGCAGACCTTTGAAGCGAGGACCGAATAAAATAGTGTGATGCATCAAATCGTCGTAACGTCGTTTCGTTCCGAAGTACATCACGAACAGTGACATCGACCACTCCATCTTTTCCAAATGCCGAGTGGCTGATTTTGCCGCATGCACGCGTTGATAGAGTTTTGAATAGGTATGGTGAATGTCTGCGTTTGAGACGACTAAGTCATAGGGTTCGGCGATTTGCCGATCGGTCGTGATGAGATGCTTGCTTTGTTTCTTTTGGTCAAGCAAGTCAATGGATCGCACAGGTGAATCGAGGCGCAACTCTCCACCGAGCTCCCGGTAGAGATCGACGAGGCCACTCACCAAAGCACCAGTCCCGCCGCGAGGGAAGAATACACCCCATTTTCGTTCAATCCAGTGAATCAAGGTATAGATCGCGCTTGTGTCGTATGGGTTTCCCCCAACTAACAGGGGATGAAAGCTGAATGCTTGTCTGAGATGCTCATCTTTGATAAATCGAGAGACGGTGGAGTAAACGCTGCGGTCTGCGCGGAGTCTTGCAAGCTGTGGGGCAACGCGCACCATGTCGCTAAATCGTAAGAATGGAACGGCCGCAAGTTCTTCGTAGCCACGGTAAAAGACGCGTTTGGAGTATTCAGCAAACCGACGGTAACCACTCACGTCACTTGGACTAAGCATTTTGATCTGCTGAATCAGGCCCTCTTCATCAGATAGATAGTCGAAACATGCACCATCATCCCATTGCAATCGATACATCGGATCAACCGGTATTAGATCGATGTAATCTTTCATCGATCGCTCCGAGAGTTGGAACAGTTCTTCGATGCAATGTGGCGCAGTGATAACGGTCGGCCCCGCATCAAAGGTGAAGCCAGCGTCTTTATAGACGTAGGCCCTTCCGCCAGGCTTGTCGCGTGCTTCAAAACATGTTGTCTCAAAGCCCATCGTCTGAAGTCGAATCGCTGCAGCGAGGCCGCCAAATCCGCTTCCGACTACCGCGGCCCGTCCGCGTGAACCGCGGTGTGACTCGGGACCGCGCAATCGCTGATATGACCGTCCGGACGAAGTCCCGGCATCTGTTTTTTGTGCTGCCACTGATACGTCAATTGTTACGGACATAGGTCACCTCGACTCGTGAAGCTTGGCGAGTGCGATTCGCATCGGTTTTGTTGAATCTACATGCTCACCCAACAACGTTAATTCCTGTTTCAACTTCGCATTGATGTAGAGATTTCCTCGCTTTCCGACCGCGTCGATCAGTTTGCGAGCGACCCACCTGAAGTCCTCTTCTCCGTTGATCGCGTTTCTCAACTGATGCTGCAGCTTGTTGAACTCAGTTTTCGACATGATTTTTGCGGCCCAAGCCCACGGCCACGTCACCCGAGCATTCCGCAAATCATCAAAACGTTCTTCGCAATTGAAGAGGCCTCGCAGCTCGTTCAAATCATTTCGCATCTGCAGGCAAACACCCACATTCATGCCAAACCGCCAGAGGGCTTTACGAACCATTCGGCCATCATTGGCTGCGGTGGCACCAAGCCATGAAGACAAAGCGGTCAGTCCTCCTGTTTTCAGTCGGCTGATCGCTAGTACCGTGGGACGGATTTCAGATGGTTGCAACAAATCAACCGATGCGGCGAGATCGAGGGCTTGACCTTCGTGACACCTACGAACGGTTCGAATCACTTTGATGAGTATCTGGTGGGAGGAACTTGGATCGCATCCCGCATCTCCAAGCTTTTCCAGAGATCGGAAGTACATCCAGTTTCCCGTATTCAGAGCCAACGGCATCCCGATTTCGCGATGCAGTGTTGGCTGACCACGACGCTCGACCGAATCATCTTCAATATCGTCGATAATCAAAGACCCTGCGTGCAATAACTCAATCGCATCGACAATCTGTCCGGGGGCATCTCCGTCACCACCAGCAAGCCGGAATGACTCATGCACCATTGCAGCGCGAATCCTCTTTCCACACCGTGATAGAAACTGGTCGGCTGGATGGTGCAAGGCGTCGTTCCAAAGTCTTTTTGGCACACTTTGTTTTGCCTCCAATGATTCGGCATCCGGAGACTTGAGTGACTGATGCACAATGCTCATACCTTCTCTCCTACGAAAAAAGATTCAATGAATCTTCTAGGGCAAAGCCCGATGAATGTTGGTGGAACGCCAACGACGATTTTTAATGCATCACCAAGAGTAAATTGGTGCGAATAGAATCGTGCGATGGACGTATCACTGAGGACGCTGTAAAAGCGACGAAAGATGCTGTGTCGGTGGGGAGGAGCAACAAGCTTGAACAACAGCCTGTTCAAGAAGCGCGAGTAACGCGATCGTAATTGGTGCTTCTTCGAAAGATCGCCGACGCGAACTTTTGCCATCTCCAAAGGACCTGATGCAACTGCCTCAGCGAACGCGGCCGCCATCGGGAAGGAGTAGCCGGTTGCTGCGTGAAACCATCCCCCAGCATACCCTCCAGATAGAGGCGAGGAAGTTGCAGGTGGCAGTTCCGAAGTAAATGGCATCGGCAAAACACCCGTTTCTTTGCGAACGATTCGGAATCGGTGGATGCCCCGGCAACCCAACCATTTGCTCACCAGATCTAGGCATTCCTGCGGATCGAAATCGGGGGTATCTGAAAATCGAGTGTCTTCGACGAGAACACGACGTTGAGTGAACGGGAGTACGTAGAGGAACCGGAACCCGTCGCGTTGGTCAGCGACACTTTCCATCAGGATTGGCTTGTTTGTCGGCCAGTCCTCATCTAGCTCTATCTCGAATCCCTGAAATTTCTGATAACCGCAACCAGCAAATTGAATTTGCTGAGCGGCAGGACCGCGGCAATCGATAACCAGCCGTCCCCGAATGAATTCTCCTCCTTGGGTCAGGACACCGTCTTCGGCGACATGGACGACATCCGTATCTGTCATCAGATGCCAGCCTGGCTCTACCTCGGCGACCGTAACCGATTCGCTCGGGCCAAAATTCACGCTTTCACTTCGTGATGCAACCAACTCTTGCTGGTGTCTTCGCTTCCTATGCAACGCATTCGCAGATGCGAAAACTTTCAGAATGACATCCTCAAAATAATCAGATTGTATTGACGCATATGGCAAAGAGACGTCGCGTTTGAACTTGCCAACTCGAACCTCGTAACCTGACCAACGATATTGGAAGAGTGGCTCGATCCACCCGCGGCAAGACACTGGTATATCGCTGGGATGAAAGGACCATGTGTGATTGCCACCGATCTTTGAATCCCGTTCAATCAGAGCCACGCGAGCATTTGGATGATGTTGCCGGAGTGACAGAGCGATTAATCCACTTTGTAACCCGCCACCCACGAGAACGACGTCGAAGTCCGAACTTTGGTGATCGTGTTTCATGCGATTGACTCCACTGGGTCAACTGATTCAACCTCGCGGACACCGAGCTTCGCGACGAGCTCAGTAATCGGTCCATGGAGCAAGAGATGAGGTACAGCTATCGCCGAAAGGGCAACGAATAACGTTCGGTCGACGGAATCTGACAGGCCTTGGCCAGCAGACCAGAACCACATGCCAAGACCTCCAAGAGCAATTGCTCCGCAAGATAGTGGTGCGGTCGCCACCGCAAGTTGTCGACCGCTTTTTTGATAGTTTTTCGCAAGTCGTGTCAGACCACGAATCGAATGCCAACCGCAAAAGTAGATGCCAAATGAAATGAGCACGTCAGCCGATGCAAACAGCATTGCAAGGCTGGCATTCCTCAAAACCCGCGTCCAATTGCCCATCCATGCGTCTTTTGCGACTACAAACGTCGCAACGGGACTTAAGAAATAGGAGATAAGTTGTGTCGTGTTGACGATTTCCGAAACAGAAAACCCTAGGTTTGATGGAATAATCGCTTCAAGAATCGAGGAGACGCTCTCAGAATGCAGCATCATCGGGATCCAGATCACTAGGCCTCCGACAGCCAAAGCAGCCGTGTGATCTGCGAGCCAGTGGCGAAAACGCAAGCGGTCATCCTCAAGTCCAAAGTGCCACGCCGATGTCGCGAAGAACAGGACGGCGGTGACGAAAGGCATAAGAAACCAGCCGCTGACGACGATCAGTGCCACCGCTAGATACGCGGGGAAGAATATAAAAGCCCAGGTGTTGGGCAAGCGAGTCGCGAGTAGTTTGCGACCGGTCAGGTGGTCGAGACCACCATGAGGCACACCAACAAACGCGACGCTTCCCGCGAGACCAGTCAAGACCCAAATACGCGGAGGACTGACCCCGAAAACCGACGCCGTGGCTACAAGCAAACTAGCGATGACGACGCCGGTCGAATGCATCAGGGTTTCCTCAACGAAGGAATCTTGGCGGGCTCGGCCGACTAGGCTGGAACGGCAGCAGCGCTACTCGCTTCGAGCTCCGAACCACCCGAACTCTTCGCTCGGGCGATGAAGTAGATGAGCACACCAAAACCAGCTTTCGCTGTCATGTCTGCAATCGCGTAACCAACTTGAAGTCCAACGACACCTGATGGGTCGACTGCTCCGCCAGCCTTTGCCGTGAGGGCGGCCTCTGTACCACCAAGGGCGTAGGCGATCGGATAGACAGCCCAAGTGATGAGCAGCACCAGCCGCGAGATTTCTATGAGCTTCCGTGCTGCTGGAGGTTGTGTCTCTAGCGACGCAGTGAGCTCCACCCACAGCACGTAAAGGATGTAAAAGAAAGGCACTGAGGAAAGGGCTCCCCAGACAACGCGCGTGGTCCATCCTTCGGGACTCGAAATCACTTCTCCTGGGTACCCGAAGGCAATCATCAATCCAGCTGCAATCACAAGACGCGTTAACAACGATCGTGCCTTCGACTTCTCAAGGCGAAGCACCGCTACGAGTTCAACCATCAGTAGCGGTACGGTGAGAATCCAGTCTGCATAGCGGTAGAAATCATTGAATCCCGCACCAGTTCCCGAGTAGCCATCCGTCGAGAGTGTGTAAGCTCCCTGCCAGCTGTGGCGAATCATAAAATAGTGATAACAGGCGATGCTAACGACGATCCCAGAAATCAGGAGAGCCGGTCGATATTCTCGGTCAACCGTGGGTCGAGAGAGAAACAAGAACAATGCTGCCGCGCCCATCGTTGCGACCGTCATTGAGAAAATGTTGTCAACGATGCTGTACTGGAATACGGTCAGGTCAGGCATCGCCGCCGCCAAGACCGGAATTTCTGAAAACATGAGTCTGCCCTCGATTAAGGTTCTGGAATTGCGGAACAGGCCGCCAATACGTTCGTGTAATGGAGGGTATTGCGCTGTAAAGTCCTCCTATGGAATTATTTGAAATTTTTTGGCTGCCCTTCTGGCTCCGGGAGTTCGCACAACACCGTAGGAAATCCAATGACCAAGGTGTTCTCCACGAACGACTTTGCATCAACGATCGGAATCCGTGAGTTGTCCATTCGTCGCATCGTTGCTCGCCGCTAACAATTCATTCATCGCACTCGCCGTCGACACGTGCGGCTTCCAGCTTCGGACGCAATTCGGTTCGTGCGTAAAACTGGTAAAAATCCTGATGAGGCCTGCTGTTTTCTGTTTGGCCCAGAGGATCAGGGCTGCGGCACAGCAGCCTGAAGTAGGACACTTGATGGACGCACTTTGCACGATGTCTGAGCGAACAAAAGACCAAAGATCTTCGTCGATCACCATGCTCTAACGCTGCACGTCGGCGTTGTTCACAAGACTCGAATGGCGGTTCAAGATCTTGACTGGGAAGTGGAAGTGATGGTCAGCAGGGGCGCTACCCCGCAGGAGGACCTGTCCGCTCGACTATAGTGTTTGAAGTTAAGCTACATCAAAGTTTGTTACTCGACGAATGATGATTCGACTCCATCGTTCGAAATCTCAAGCGACGATGGACAAAGGCTACAAATATAAACTCCGCGGCTAATTTGCAGTCAACTGAATTTGTGCGTGTCCTCAATATGCCCATCACCAATTTGTGACTTGATTCAAGGACGATCTGCACACCAGATTATTTTTTGAATCATGTCTGCTACGAGGTGTGCATCACGGAATGGATACTTGATGGATACTTGATGGATACCTGTCACCGCTCGTGTCGAAGCCAGGGAGGAACGAGCCGACCGAGTATCAACGAATTCGGTATCCGGCAGCCGATTGTGGTCGACGCCGATGGTGTGATCATTGCGGGCCACACCCCGTGGCAGGCCGCGACAAAGCTTGGCCTTGATGAAGGGCCGGTGCACATCGCCACGGATCCATCACCCGAGCGATCCGCCTGTGCGTTTTTTGTAACGATTGTCCCAGCGCAACCTTCCAGCGCAACCTTCTGGCGCAAGCGAATAGTCATATCGAGTCCTGAAGGTAAAGTCCGTTGTTTAACCCGTCCTCGCTGCGATTTAGCAGCCGATATTGACCGAAGTATGCATCCGGCTTCCGACAGCCACAGCGCGTTCGCGTCAATTCGGGCCTCAGCAGTTGGTCTCGAATGGGCAGGCTTCCACTTCTCGTTCGCACATCGCGTTTCTGAGTGAATTTGTAGCGGTCGGGGTAGCTTTGGCGATTGCAATATGTTGGCTTGATTCGACCCAGGTATTGGATCGATCTGAAAAACGGGTGTGCCGGTCGATCCCTCGGCCGATTTTCGAAAGTCGCCAAGAGGAGTGCTTCATGCGTCATTTGCTCAGTTTGCTTTTTGCCTTTGCTTTCATTCCCGCCATCGGCTCTGCGGCTACGAGGACGGACCTAGTTGAGGCTGCTGCCAAAAACGGCAAATACACGTACGTGATGTTTTATCGTGCGAACGACGCCGCGACTCAACGGATGGCGAGTACGATCCGTGCCCAAGTGACCGAAAACGAGGAAAAAACCACTTGGGTCACCGTCAACGTTCGCGATCGAAAAGAAGCTTCGCTAGTGAAACGATTTGATGCTTCGAGGATTCCGCTTCCCGCGGTGTTCGGCGTGGCGCCCAACGGCGCCGTCACAGGTGTTTTTCGACAGAAGGTCGATCAAGCTCAGCTTACCCAGGCGATTCTGACACCCAAGTACGCCGACATGGTGAAGGCGCTTCAGAATCAGCAGATTGCTGTCGTTTGCCTGATGCCCACAGCGGACACTCCGATTCCGGCTGGTGTGACGACTCTGCAGCAGAATCCTGAATTCAAGGGGAAACTCCACCAGGTCACGGCGTACGCGACGGAAGTTGCCGAGGCCGGGTTCTTTCAACGCATGCAAGTCGATCCCACTCTAGGTGCTCCCGCTGTACTGATGTTCGCCCCACCCGGCACGCATCTTGGAACTTTCGACGCTGCGGTGAGCGGTGAAACACTTGCTCAGGAACTGCATAAGTCGGGCAAGTGCAACTGCAGCAAGTGCCAGAAGAAATAGACGGCATCAAGCAAACTTAGGGCCGCGCGGACAACTAGACAATTCGCTGAAGGTTTCCGCGTGGCGGGTCTGAGATTTCATCAGCCTTCGAAAGAATCGGATTCGACGAAAGGACCATCCATGAAACTTCATTCAATGGTTTGGAAAGAGATGTTGCGCCGCCCGGGTCAGAGCTTGACGGCGCTGCTGATCGTTGCCTTGGGCGTTTCGGCGTTGGTCGCGGTGGAGAGTGTCGTGGCATCTTCCGAACAGCGAGTTGCGTCACAGATGCAACAGCTAGGTGCTAACATCCTGATTCTGCCGGAGGGTGTGACACTGCAGGACTATCATGCCGCCGACGCACACGGGAAATCTTTGCCGGAGGAGTATGTCACACGAATCACGCTTGCGCAAAAGGTTGGCGTGGAGGAACTCGCCCCCAAGCTCTCTGTGCCTGCGGAATTGGGCGGCGATCCGATCGTGGTAACCGGTATTTTGCCCAGATCCGAATTCTACAAGAAATCGGCTTGGCAAAGCGTCGACCTGCTCACCGCAGGTCTGAGCGAAAATGGGGTCGGAAAGAAACATGAAGGCTGTGGCGGGCGATCTTGCCAAATTGCAACGGCTGACAAGACAGATCTCAGCTCTTACGCGACAACTCGGATTGTGCACGAACTTGACATGAACTCTGCCCTCGTTGGGGCTGACCTTGCCAAATCGCAAGGGATTAAAAAAGGGCAGCGCATCCGCCTACTCGGTGCAAGGTTCCGAGTTGAGGGCATCCTCCCGGCTACCGGGACAAGCGATGACGGTCGTGTATTAGCGCACTTGCATCGCGTGCAGGAATTGGCGGATACCGGTCCCATCGTCAATGTGATCGAGGTGATGGGTTGCTGCGAGGAAGCAGCAACGGACCTTGTCGGCGAACTGGATGCGCTTTTGCCCGATGCTCGCGTGGTCACGATTTCACAGATTGTTCAAACGCAAGTCACTGTCAACCGACTGATGAATCGGCTCTCTTATGTGATCTTTGGAATCTTGATGCTGATTGGGGGTGCCAGCATTGCCAGCGTTATGTTCGCCAATGTCACTGAGCGGCGTCGCGAGCTTGGCACACTAATGGCCTTGGGCGCCACACCGGGCATGATTAGTCGCATGATCCTGCTGAAGGCATCGACGGTCGGAGTTTGCGGCGGAGTTTGTGGACTAGGCCTTGGTCTGGTGGCCGCTTACGTCGCGGGTCCGCAGTTTCTTGGAGTTGCGACGAACGTCTCGATGCAAGCTGTGATGATCGGATTGGTCGTCGCGGTGATCGTTTCCCTCGTGGCAAGCTATCCTCCGGCGAGAAAGGCGGCTCATTTGGATCCTTGTCTCTGCTTTCAAGATTCTTGATCAAACCATCGGAGTACTGTTCTCCGAATCGAAAAGTTGCAGTTGCCGAGTTTCCCATTCCCATTGATCTCGTGATCACCGCTTTCAACTCTTATCGAGACTAGCGTCATGCTTCAAATTGAATCGATATGCAAGGACTATACCCGTGGCCGCAACGTTGTCCACGCGCTTCATCCAACATCAATGAATTTCAATGGGGGTGAGTTCATCGCCATTGTTGGTCCGAGCGGAAGTGGAAAGTCGACGTTGCTGTCAATGATCGGTGGGATGCTCTCGCCAACGTCCGGCCGTGTCGTTGTGAACGGGCAATCGCTGTACGAGATTAACGTCAAGCAGCGGTCGCGACTGCGTAACGAGCAGATTGGATTTCTATTCCAAAGCTTTAACCTGATCTCGTACCTGAACGCTATCGAGAACGTGCAATTGCCGATGACTGTGTATGGAACTGATCGGGAAAATCAGCAGAGCCAAGCGAAGCAGCTTCTTGAAAGATTTGGACTCGGTGAACGACTGGACCACAAACCATCCGAGCTGAGCGCTGGACAGCAACAACGCGTTGCCATGGCACGTACGCTCGCGATGGGGCCGAATCTGATTCTCGCCGACGAGCCTACTGGGAATCTGGATCCTGAATCGCGGGATCTGATCCTCAGGACATTGCATGAACTTTGTGAAGAGGGTCGAACGATCATTCTCGTTACCCATGACATGACGGTTTCAGCTTCGGCACATCGTGTATTTCACATCGACGATGGCTATGCGTCAGAGGCTTCCCCGAACAAGTCTCGCGGTGCCGCGTAATCTCGGAAAGTTGTCCTGACCTTATCCCTACCTGCCAAGCATCGTCGTGGCTTGTCGGTCAACAGGATCCTTATCCTACCGATGTGCTCTGCCAGCACCGCAACCTCGCTCTGCAGACAGTCGATTCGTGACTGATGCTCGCGATCAACCAGCTAGCAAGAATGACCAGCATCAACTGCCACGGTTGCAAAACAAATTGCATCGGCGTCTCGGCGGTAAGACAAATTCAAGACAATCATCGGGGTGGGCCGAAATGTAAAGCCGCATGGACGATCCTGTGCGCGATCGAGGCTTATCGTCGTTCGGGAGAGAACGATCGCGGAAATATTGTCAAAGCAATTGCGCACCTCAATTCAACTGAGATCGACGGATGGCAATCGGTTAAACGCCACATTTTCGCGGTGTTTGTGGCACGACTGGGTCTCAGGACCCCACAGGGAACATATCAGGGTCCCGCGGGATTGAGCGAGAGATAACGCTACCAAGCTGACACCGTGCGCGGTCGGATTTTCAGCAACCACAATCAAATTTCATTTGGCAGAGTGGTCAGAAATCACCTCGCTTGAAGATAGAGATCACGCAGTGCTTTCTGCTGAGCAGAGTTGATGCCCAACCCGTCGGAGAAATACTTCTCAATCGTGCCGTAATCTTTCTTCATCTCGTCAAAAGCGGCTTCCAAATATCGGCTTATCTGACCGTCGGCTGCAGGTGCTGAAATAGAAGCAGCTAGAGTTCAAGCGATAGTGGATCAAGCGGTTCAAGTTCTAGCGCTAGTTCTTCCTCTTCCTTAACCAGCTCTTCGTCGCGTCGCTCTGTCAGTTTGTCTTCGAGTAGCGGCTCGTCCAGCAGTCTAATAAATTCAAGTTCATCATGTCTCAGCTCATGTGGTTTTATGCCAGCAGTTCATCAGCCGGTAGTTCCAGCAGCGAGGGTATGCAATCCGTTTCCCGTCTGTTAAAGGCGTGAAGTCACGGGCGTAGCAGCGCGGCAGTGACCTTGGTGAATTGGAACTCGCCAAGATCGATGGCATCTGTGTCCATGATCTATTGCTTTGCAGCGGCGTTAGATCTGCAGTTCCAGAATGGATCACGATGCTGATCAATGACCATTGTTCGGAGCGAAGCAGCGGCCGAGGCGACTACTCATCATTGCTGGCAACAAGACGGCTACCCCCAGCCATGCCATCGCCAACAGCAGTCCCATGAATACTGCAAACCGCTGCGTTGGCATGAACTCACTGGCGCAATATAGCAGCAACGAGCAGCCGCAAATCACAGTGGTTTGGAGCATGGCAAGTCCACAGTAACTCAGAGCAGTCAGTACGGATGCCTCAAGATCGAAGCCTTGGCATCGCGCGGCGCGGAAGTGTGAGAGTAGGTGGAGGGTGTCGTCGACGGCAATCCCCAACGCCACTGAGGCGGTCATGACCAATCCAATATCAAGGGATAGTCCTAGCCAGCCCATGGTACCGAACAGAACTAAAGTTGGAATCATGCTCGGGATCATTGACAACAGGCCGCCCCAGGGATTCCCAACTGTGAATGACATGAAGGTGGCAATGATCAAGAATGCTGCGGCGAAGCTGCGTACCAAGTCTTCGAGTAGCACGCGTTGTGCTTCTTCAACGATGACCACATGACCCGTGAGTGCAAGATTCGGACGCGTTTCAGCTCTCATTGTCTTGATAACGCGCTGTGTTTTTTTCCGGATATCATCCAAACGCTTTGATGCTGGTGTTGTGTCATTCTGAAATAATCTGAATGTGAGACGCCACATTTCTTCCTGTTGATTGCGCCGGAGAAATCCGAGTTGGAAGAGGGTGGAGGACTCTTTTTCGATCATTGATCTTGCTGCAGCGCGTTTGGCGACAGTTGCTACGCTTCGTCCGTTGAGCATACTTGGCATGAATGTGGCGCAAGAGCTTATTCCGCCAACGCCATCAACTTTGGATAGAGTGGCGTGTAGTTGACATACAACCTTGTATCTTTGAAGAGGTGTCAGGTCTGAATTTGTGGGGAAGCTTGCCAATAACTCTCCGGTCATTGTTGGGCCCAAGTGATTTTCGAACCAGCGGTATGAACGATTGAGTTCGTCCTGTTCCGCAAACATATCCGTAACTCTCACCGAAGATTTTAGTTGTCCTAGTCCTAGGGTGGTCAGCACAGAGAGGGTACCGAAGGCCAGAAAGATCAGTCCGCGGTGTTGCAAAGGAAATCGGAGCAGTTTGTAGTTCAAGGTCTGCACAGCGGGAGCAGATCGAGTTGACTCACACATTTTGGATTGATTCTGATCCTGATTTCCGCTGCTTGAAAACCAGAATCTTCCTCGTGACAGGAGCATTGCACCGGGCATCATCAGGAAGATCATTGCCAGAGCGAACAGCAACGAACCTGCCGCAGCAGCACCAAATAGACGTACGGGTTCGATCCTGACAAGCAACAGGGAAAGAAGCCCGACGACCGTTGTCAAAACCGAGAGTGTGCACGGTTTATAACCGTGTGCCATGGCCACCTGCACGGCTGAGACAAGACTTGCCTTTGGCATTTTTCGCAGGGTTTCACGAAAGTAGTTGCATAGGTGAATCCCCGCGGAAATTGTAAGGACAAAGACAAATGCGGGCAGAATGATCAAGACCGCATTGAGGTCGTAGTCCGCGTAATAAAACGCGGCTAACGCCATGCCTTGAGTGATCATGGCGATTGCGATGATTGTCGCTGACAGCGTCACTGATCGAAGGCACAGCAGGCACAGCAAGGCAGCTATCGCCGATGACGGGAGAGAAAAACGTGTGATTGAACGCATGGCTGCCGCATCGATTGCGGCCCCGTCAACTGGTCCTCCGACCATGGCGATCTCTGACGGTGCGCACCCAACTGCCTTGGCAATCCCGTCACGCAAGCGTGGCAGGATGGTCCGGTGGTGGTGCAGCATTGAGAGATCCAGCGAGATCACAATGCAACTCTGCTTTAAATCTTCGCCAACCAGGGAGCCGCGTAGACGATGTGCTGCCTGGCGTTGATTCAGATTCAGCGGAACAGCTTGCAGCTGGTTGACCAATTGATCACCGCTGCGTACCCATTGAAGCGGATGCTTGTGGGGTAGCCCGCTTACAATTTCTTCATATTGTTTTGCATTTTTTTTAACGCTGAGTGCATCGTATTGATTTGACGCATATTTTGACAATGGTTCAAGCCAATCCATCGCTGCGGTGATTGATGAATCCTCTAATCGCGCATCAGGCCACGTGACCATCACCAAATCTGTGACGGAAAATTGTTCAATGAACTTGAAGAAATCCTGGCGCGTGTTCATGTCACGTGGCAGCCACAGCGCCGGTAGATTACGAAGTGTTCCTAAAGCGGCACCTGAATGAACGATGGCTGGAATCAGCAAGATTCCGAGCACAATCATGCCGAATAGGAACTGCCCCAGATAGCGTCTTTGCAGTTGTGTTTCCGAAGAGTCGTTCACTATTACATGTGCTCTTTTCTATCGTTGAGCATCATTCATTTGAGTCATTTGCGTTGTCCATCGGGCAACCTGATGGACGTTGAAACGACAGATGCTAATCGGGCGTATCCGTTACATCACAGCCTTACCTTATTAGCAGCGATCCTATTGCGACGTTCCTCCCGTCGAAGGTTAATCACCGTTTGGTTCTATCACAAGTTTCAAGCCGACTGAGATTCCATGTGATGGAGTGTGTCTGCTGTTCTGGTGCTGATCTTTGGAGTAGCTGTCATCAGAGACTAACAATTCAACCTCACTGTCGCGACTGCTGTGCGTTAGGGAGGTGAGGCTTCGGTGTTCAATGGTTACGTCGTTATTTGCCTTCCACGCCCTCCGCGAAGGTGCGTCTCGGGCCGCTGGAAATGCCGGCTCTTGATAACCTGGATTCGGTTGAGCGAAGCTTGTGCAGTGGATCGCAAAAAGTAGGTGTCAGTAGGTGTCGTGGTCGAGCGGTGTGGGAATCCGATCGGTTTGCCGGCAGGATTCCCGCCCTCGAATTGCGCATGTCGGATGCTACGGGTCCCTAAGGGAATTCTGGATGTGGTTTATGTGGCATGCTCCAAGCCGCGAACTATAGTGGGATGCCCAGAAGCAGGCGGCTTCACGTCAGATTTTCGGTTCCAGCGTTATGTTCGAACATCAAAGCTGCCTACAGCATTTGCTGAGGCCAATACATTACATCGATTCAGGCCACTATCAGCTGGAGTTGGCGCAGGTATTTCGTACGAGCTGGCAATTCGTTTGTACCCGTCAGGAAGTCGCGAATGATGGTGACTTCATGACGCTGGAGCTGTGTGGCAAGCCATTGTTGTTGAAGAATTTTGATGGGCAGTTGCAAGCGTTCTTGAATGTCTGTCCCCATCGGCATTGCATGCTTACAAATGAACCGGCGGGGAACGCCTCGGGGCTGTTCTGTCAGTACCATGGATGGGAGTTCAAGCAAGATGGATGCACAGGAAAAATTCCAGAGGCTAAGGCATTTCGACCTTGGGATCGAGAGAATTCACAGCTTATCCAGTTAGCTCTTGAATCTTGCGGCGATCTGGTTTTCGTGTGTTTTGAGCCTGAGGCCACACCATCTTTGCGAGAGTGGCTGGAACCTTTTTACATCGATCTCGAGTCCGCATTTCGTGCCCCGTTATGGCGGATGGCAGAAGTTTGGGATTTTGATTGTGAGTGCAATTGGAAAATACCCACGGAGAACACGCTGGAGTCCTACCATGTAGCGACGGTACATCCCAAATGGCTCGGCGATCAGTTGCCGAGCGAGAAGATGTCAGAACACGAACTGAACGATCGTTATACAACGTTACGGTATGACTGCGATTCTCCAATGGAGGAGAAGCAAGCCAAAATCGGAAGGTATCTTGGAGCGGATGTTGATCACAGCTATCGCCACTGGCACATCCACCCGAACATTGCATTTTGTTTGACCGATACCTTCAATTACCTGGCAACCTGTCAACCCACCTCGCCAACAACCTGCCAGGTGCGGACACGCATGTTCGCACTGCATGGTTCAAAGCGGAATCCCTTTGCAAGGTTATTGAGGCACTTTGCATGGCGAGTTGGAAGACGCACGATGCGTGCAGTCTTCAATGAAGATCGCGCAATTTTTGATGCGCAGCAGAGAGGCATTCAAGCCAGCCCACATCGTGGGGTCATTGGAACGCGTGAAGAGAGAATCCACATTTTTCAACGATACCTTTGCGAACGCATGGGGCTGGAAGTGACGCCCCATCCCGATAGTCGCGAAAAAAATGATGATCTTCAGATTGGTTGTACACCAAGCGGGGATTTTCAACCCAGTGAGGGCCAAGCGTGAGCCGAACAGAGTGTGTAACCGCGCGATCAATATTCGGGGCCCTGACGGCAGGTTGCCTGTCCGATCCGGAACGCGTCCGATTTCGCTTTCGAGATGAAACCGAACAGGCTGAATCGATCACGGGTAGAGAAATCCTGTTGCGTTCGCTGCAGTTTGCCAACGGTTTGCAGTCGATTAGTCGCTGCGGAGATCGTATTCTGCTGCCTTATCCTCCCGGTTTGGACTTCGTCGTCGCGTTCTTAGGCTGCATTGCAGCGAGACGAATTCCTGTTCCCGCAAACTATCCCAAGGCTCGTCGGCCACTTTCTCGATATGAGGGGATTGCGAAAAATTGCCTCGCAGATGTTGCCGTTTCAACTGCATCCACTCTAAGGAATCTTAGCAACGCTGACCGCGGTCGTCTTTCTTGGTTTGGGCGGGAAGAAATCGAGGCAAGCCACGTTGGCATGCACGTGGATGTCTGTGATGCGCGTACTGTGAGCGAATTTGTGTCGCAGCAGCTTGCACTATTTGATGCTGAGGCTAACGCGCATGAACATTCGGATGGACAAGACAAGCATTGCGAAACAGACAGAACTCCGCTGTTTCTTCAATACACGTCGGGATCGACCAGCCAACCAAAAGGGGTGATGATCACGGCCGGAAACTTACTTGCCAACCTGAATACCATTTGCCACGGATTTGGGCTGGAGAGGCTGCCTCCGAAAGACAGGATTGTCTGTAGTTGGCTTCCTGCGTATCACGACATGGGCCTGGTAGGAGTGATTCTGTCCACTTTGATGCATGACGGCGAGGCGGTGCTAATGTCACCGGCGTCTTTTCTCCGACGACCCGGGCTTTGGCTTGAATCGATTGAGGAAGCGAAGGCAACGATTACCGTTGCGCCGTGTTTCGGTTACCAGTGGGCTTCTAGTCGAATACGTCAAGAAGACGCTGACAAGCTGGACCTCCGTTGCCTGCGTCTGGCAGCGTGTGGTGCTGAGCCTATTTCGCCGGCAGTGCTGTCGCGTTTCGCGGATCATTTCAAAAATGCAGGGTTCCGTAAAGCAGCCTTCTATCCGTGCTATGGTCTCGCTGAGTCGACGTTAATGGTAAGCGGCGATCACTGCGGTCTGCTTGGTGATTCGTCGAAGACGTCTGCCAGCACACTGGCAAAGCACTTCGAGCGTGCAGAGTTGCAGAATCATTTCGCGGTTGAGACTGATCCGGGGCCACACGCTGCGGAAATCGTGCACTGCGGGATGCCGGGAGTGAATACCGAAGTGGCGATTGCTTGTGCATCAACTGGCAAACGCGTTGCTGAGCATCAAATTGGGGAAATTGTCGTCCGGTCGGCAAGCAATGCAATTGGTTATTGGAATGATGAAGTTAGCACTAATTCAACCTTTCATTTTTGTTTTCCGAATGAAAACGAACACTACTTGCGAACGGGCGATTTAGGCTTTCTGCATGACGGCCGCCTCTTTGTCACTGGTCGGCGCAAGGAATTGATCATCATTGCCGGGCAGAATTTTTATCCTCATGATCTTGAAGCAACGATCCACTCTTCCGATCAATCGCTCGCAAATTTGCCGAGTGTCGCATTCGCCGTCTCCGGTGAAACGACTGAGCAGTTGGTGATCGTACAGGAGGTTCCTCGCGGGCTGGAAGAGGCGGAAAAGACGCAGATCATTCGCAGGTTGCGAGTCGCGGTAGCCTCGACACATGAATTGGCACCGACGGCAATCTTGCTTGTTCGTATGGCTTCAATTCCAAGAACAAGTAGTGGCAAAGTGCAGCGTCTGGAAACACGTAACCAGTATCTCAACGACGATTTGAAAATTGTCGCGTCGTGGCAGTATCGGGCTAGCGAGGATACGCATGTCTTTCCAGATGTGCATCATCTGATCGAAGCAGGAAATGCTGCGAGGTTGCGACCGAGGATTGAAAATGCACTTTTGAGTTGGGTGGCATTGCAGACGGGTGATGAGACTGACTTTGTTAGAGCTGACCAGTCATTTGCTGAAATGGGGATTGACTCTCTTCAGTCTGTGCAATTAGCGCAGGATTTTGAGCAATGGCTTGGCTGCAGCATCTCTCCGGTGGCTGTGTGGTCTTATCCAACACCTGGCAAAATGACAGATTTCCTGCTGGGACAAGTGACATCGGCTCATGAAGTAACAGATATGACTGCGTTTGTAGGTGCATCCGAACAAGTTGTGGCTGATGAGTTTTCTGAGTTGGCTGAGAGTGATTTGGCGAGGTTGCTGGATGAACTCGATGATTTGGATGAAGATCATGTCCGTTCTCTCCTCGACAAAGATTCATTCAATGTGTGATGTTCAAGCTTTACCTGCTGTTTTTGTGCTTCGGTACTCATTAGGGGTGAGCACGTAGAACGAGGCAAGTGCAGACTTAATGTGCAAACACAAGGATGTGTTTCAGAATTTGATGGTTTTTACATCGCGGCTTCACGGAATATACCGCGATTGTCAGTAAACAGAATGACCAACGATTGAAGTGTTATTTCCAAGAGGGACTAAATTTTTAGCCGGTGGATGCGACGGCAGATCGTATCCACTACTGCATCACGTTGTGTTCGGGCGAAGTAATGCCCGCCCGCGAACGATCGATGCCGATAGCTTTGCCCCAGTTGCTTCCAAGGGGCGATGTGCTTCGCGCGAACGACCGGGTCTTCCGTTCCAGAGAGAGTCACGATCTCGCAATCAAGAGGCTCACCAGCGATGTACGTATATGTTTCAAACAGAGTGATGTCTGCTCGGATGATGGGAAGTAGCAATGAACGAGCTGCGGGGTCGGCAATTACAGCTTGTGGGATTGCGGAGTACAACCGATTGAGAGTCTTGATGAAATCATCGTCGTTTTTGAGTTTGTGCACGCGACCACGGGACCATTTTCCCTGGGGGGCTCGTGCGGCACCGGCGAACAGTAGTGGGACCTGAATATCCAGTTTGCGTAATTCTCGGGCGACCTCATATGCGAGCAGGGCACCGAGGCTAAATCCGGCCAACACCAAAGTTTGATCAACCAATGGGGAACGCTGAATTGCATGGGCGAAATCGCTCGCCAGAGGCAGCAGCTCGGTTCGGGCTGTTTGCTCAAGGCGGTCTTCGCGGCCGGGCAGTTTGGCTGCGAATAAACCAACTTGATCGCTGAATCCACGCTTCCACGAAGCGAATGACGCAACGCCCGAACCGCTATAGGGGAATACGCAGCAGTTGACGGTCTTCTGCTCTTTTAAAACAGCAAACCATTGTTGAGTTTCAGGACTCATTGCAGCCTACGCAACAATTAACAGGTGAATTGGAGAAATTAGGATCACTCTCAGGATAGTGCGGTTTGATCGTGAAGTATCGCAAATCATTCCCCCAATTCAATAAACAACTCCCATTTCACCCATCTAAGAAAACACGTGACCAAACCAATCCAAGAACGTCTCGCTGCTCTCAGTCCTGCAAAGTTGGAGTTGTTGCAGCGTCAGATCAGGCAGCAGGCAGCCAGCAGTGATCCAATTGCCATTGTTGGCATGGCTTGTAATTTTCCTGGTGCTGCCTCGCTGGATGACTATTGGGATCTTATAAGCAATGGTCGCAACGAGACTCGCGTGGTTCCGGATGATCGTTGGCCTGTGGATGCGCTGTACGATCCCAATCCAGAGCAGCCAGGTCGGACTGCAGCCAAGTGGGCTTGCCTAGTCAACGATATTGACCATTTTGATCCTGTTTTCTTCGGTATTGCCCCGAGAGAGGCGACGCGCTTGGATCCACAACAACGCATGTTGTTGACTTGCTCCTACCGAGCAATGGAGAACGCAAGTATCGATCCAGCATGCCTGTCGCAAAGACCAACCGGGGTTTTTGTGGGTGCAGGGCAGACGGATTACTCCCGTGTGATGAGTCAGTTTGACAACTCGATCTATCATCTAGATGCGCACTGCGGTACCGGCGGCGCTCTGTCGATCTGTGCAAATCGGCTTTCCTATGTTTTTAATTTTACCGGTCCATCGAAGTCGATTGACACCGCTTGCAGTTCAGCTTTGGTCGCGGTGCATGACGCCATCCAGAGTCTGCGGCGACGCGAGTGTGACGCAGCGCTCGCTGGCGGGGTGAATGTTTGTCTTTCACCAGACACATTCATCTCATTGTCCAAAGCGCGGATGCTCTCCCCCACAGGAGCATGTCGACCCTTTGATGAAGCAGCCAATGGATATGTGCGAGGTGAAGGTTGTGGAGTGGTCTTGTTAAAGCGGATGGCAGACGCCATCCGTGACAATGACAATATTCTCGCTGTGATTCGCGGCTCGGCCGTCAATCATGGTGGTCGAACTTCAGGGATTTCGGCCCCCAATGGTGCGGCGCAGCGATCAGTGATCCAGGCGGCTCTGAACGATGGAGGTGTATCCCCGCATGACATTCAATACGTTGAGGCCCATGGGACCGGAACACCCTTGGGCGATCCAATCGAGGTTGACGCTTTACGTGATGTTTTTGGCTCGCGGTCGCAAACGGATCAACCCGTTTACCTGACCAGCGTTAAAGCCAATATCGGGCATACCGAAATCGCCGCCGGAATTGCTGGCCTGATTAAAACTGTGTTAATGATGCAGCACGCCACGATTCCAGCCCAAGCATGTCTCAGCGATTTCAATCCACATTTGCAATTTGAAGGTAGTCGCGTTCGCGTCCCTCGAGATTCCCATCCTTGGGATACCGAGGGACCACGAGTCGCGGGTGTGAGTTCGTTCGGGTTTGGAGGGACGAATGCTCATATGGTGCTGCAATCTTCCACGGAAGGTTTAGTCTCGATTAAAAGCAAACAGACGTTATCAACCAAGACCGAGCAGCCTTCAAAAGCAGGGCCGTTCGGTGCGGCTGCAAAGCAGGGTTTGCAAACCGGAGTTGCCCAAGCCCCAGCAACCGAACAGAGCAAACGAAATCTATTTCCGTTGGTGTTGCCACTGTCAGCCAAGTCGAGCAAGACACTTCAGGTGGTTGCTGCTGACCTCAAGGAAACGATTGACCAGCTTGGTGAGGATCAACTCACGAACATCATTCATACCATGGGATCGGGGCGGCAGCATTTTGAAACCCGTGCTGCGGTGGCAGCAACTGATGCTGCTCAAATGTCAGAGAGATTGGGCAAGCTGGCAAATGGAAAACGCAGTCCCATGATTCAGATCGGCCAAACACCCCCAAGCGGAAAGCCTGTGGTTGCAGGGATGTTCACGGGACAGGGAAGTCAATATCTGAACATGGGGATGGGTTTATATAATAGTAGTGGTTTTTTTCGCGACCAGATGAACAGGTGCGAAGAGATCGTGCAGCAAATTCGGGGGCAATCACTGCTGGAAGTTATCCGCGGAGAATCGGTGCATGGGGAGCTTTCCGATACGAAGTGGACTCAGCCTGCACTCTTCTCACTTGAGTATGCGATTGCCAAATGGTGGATGAATCGTGGGGTCAATTTTGACTTTTTGATTGGGCACAGTGTGGGAGAAATCGCTGCAGCGACTGTGGCCAATGTGTTCAGTCTGGAAAGTGGTTTGACGCTGATTTGTCGCAGAGCAGAGCTGATGCAAGCGTTGCCAGCGGGCGGAGCAATGGCAGTGTTGTTTGCTGATGGAGTGAAGATCGAACCCCTTCTTGAACCGTATTCCGCCGAGGTGGCTGTGGCTGCATTCAACGGCAGTGAGAACACTACGGTGTCGGGCACCGACAAAATGATCAGGCGGATAGTCGAAAACGCAGCGCAAAACGGAATTCAGTCGCAAACTCTCGATGTATCACATGCGTTCCATTCACCGCTGATGGAGCCAATGCTCGATGAATTCACTGAGTTCACGAGCCAGTTGGAGCACAAAGCCCCAGATGTTCCGATCGTTTCAAACCTGACCGGAAAAATTGAGACAGATAATGTCTTTGATGCCCAGTATTGGCGCGATCATGTGCGTCAAAGTGTGCGTTTCTCCGATGGCGTTGACCGACTCGTCGAAGAGCAAGTCGACGTGATGATTGAAACCGGGCCGGCAGGTACTTTGATTGGCATGGCCAGGCGTTGTCATCCATCCCATGCAGTGGTTGCTATTCCTTCATTGAGGAAAAATGACACAGAGGATCAGCATTTGGCGACTGCATTGGGGAAAGCTTATGTCTCTGGTTTGAAAATCAATTGGAGTTGTGAGGTTGATATCCCTCCGAAAAAAGTTTCCTTGCCGGGTTATCCACTGAACGAATCATCGTTCTGGTTCCGTCCCGAACACGCAACCACTGAAGCACGAGACTTCGTACTAAGACTGTCTCATTTGACGCCGATGTTGGGGCAACGTCAGCGCGGTCCGGAATCGATGGCCTATGAGAATCGAATCAACAGCTACTTGCCGAGACATTTGGGGGATCATCGCGTCCGTACAGACTGTGTTGTTCCAGCAGCGGCTTTTATGGATATGGCTTTGGCAGCGGCCACCGATGTTTTTGAAAGTGAGGAGGTAAGTGTCGAGAGTTTGCAGTTACCCAAGGCACTGTTTCTTGACAATCGTCAGAAGACACTCATCACCCGGCTCAGCGGAAGCTCTGCAACACGAAAGAAACTTGAAATTTATAGTCGCCCATCCGATGCAGATGAGAGCGAGGTTTGGGAACTCAATGCGGTGGCATCCATTGCACGTAATCAGCAAACCCACCAGTACGAAAAGATGTCTGGCGAACAGGTCATCGAGACAAAGAATCGGCAACTTGATCGGGATGATTTTTACCGACTCGTTTCTGACCGCGGTTTGAACTACGGTCCACAATATCAGGTTATCGAGAAACTCTATCGCAACATTGACAGTGCTTTTGTCCTTACCGGCTTGCCAAGGGAAGTACGTGAAGAGCAGCATAAGTACATGCTTCATCCATCCGTTGGGGACGGGTGCATGCAAGCAATGACTGGGATTGTTCCACTCGAAGAGGATGGTAGTTATTGCCCTGACCTGTATTTGCCAGTGGGCATACGGAGACTGACCCGTTTCGCCCCCGTTACGGGAGATGTCTGCTATCTCGCAAAGCGAATCAGCGAAGCTGATGATGTTGGTCAAGAACAGATTGAAGCCGATATTTTCGTTCTGGATGAAAGTGGGGATGTTCTCGTTGCCCTTGAAGGTGTCAAAATCCAGAAGGTAAGTACCGCTGCTCGCGAGATGTCAAATGCGATCGAGGACTGGTTGTATCGCGTCAATTGGAAAGATATCAGTAGTGATTCCAATCAAACTCTTTCAGAAGATGCGGACAGCCAGACGCCGTTGGGCACAAGTGAAGATGAGGGTGAACGCTGGCTATTTGTGGGAGACGACTCAGAATTTCTGCGTGAACTGGAAAAGCAGCTTGATGAAAGGGTGGGCAAGCAGGGTGACGGCCTCAGTGAATCGCGAAAGTCCGCGATAACCCGACTCCAGCTCTCACCAGATCCAACAGGCGGTGGCGGTGATTCTGAGAACGGAGTCGTCGATCCAACCGATGCAGCGAAATTACGGACGTGGTTGCAGGATTGGCACGCAGAAACTTCATCAGGAGCGAAACGATTTCAGATCGTGATTGCTCATTCTCTGGTCGATGGCGGGATTCTGGATTCGGAGAGCTTTCAGGTGGCCAACAGAAAGCTGGGGGAAACGTTCCGTCTACTCGCAGAATTGATGTGGGTAGATTTTCATGGTGCCAGTCAGGTATGGATTTTGTCGGCAGGTGGCAGACAGGTCTTGGAGTTCGACGAGATTGACCCACGCATGTCTTCTGTCTATGGATTAGCACAGGTTGCGTCGCAGGAAATGCGTTTGCAAAACGTTCGAACCGTTGATTTAGAGGCAAATGCGTCGCCAGTGGAGTCTGCGGAAGAATTTCGGTCGTGTCTGAGCCAGGTTGGACATGAGCCAGCGATTGCTCTGAGGAATGGTCGGGTCTTTGCGCCCCGACTGACACGCACACCAGACGCTTTGGCCATGGAATCATTTTCCCAAACAGTTCCGTCGGATTCACCCTACCAATTGCGTTTGGGAACGGAGGATACCATTGATGGGCTGCGTTATCAAAAGCTCAGCCGTCAGGCACCCGGATCGGGGCAAATCGAAATCCAAGTCCATGCGGCGGGACTGAATTTCAGTGATATTCTGAAGGCTCTCGGTTTGTATCCTGGCATTGTCGACGACATTGTTCCTCTCGGACTTGAGTGCAGTGGTGTTGTCTCTGCTGTAGGGCCCGACGTTAAACAGTGGGCTGTGGGTGATGAGGTGATGGCCGTGGTGCCTTACGGCTTTGCATCTCATTGCATTACCAATGAATACGCAGCAATTCGTAAGCCGCAAGATCTTGATCATGAAGATGCAGCAGCCATCCCTTTGGCGTTTCTAACGGCTGAGTACTGTCTGCGTTCGGTAGCACGGCTTGTACCAGGTGAACGCGTACTGATTCACGCTGGTGCTGGAGGGGTTGGGTTGGCCGCCATTCAGATTGCCAAGGCAATCGGTGCCGAAATTTTTGCAACCGCCGGCAGTGATGAAAAACGGGAATTCCTCCGTGACATTGGAGTTCCCCATGTCATGAATTCCCGAACACTTGAATTCGCTGACGAGATTGACCAGATAACCAGTGGTCAAGGCGTCGATGTGGTTTTGAATTCACTTCCGGGTGATGCCATCGATGCGAGCCTCAAATCATTGGCTGCTTATGGTCGATTTGTAGAGATTGGCAAAATCGACATTTATGCTGATCGTCCTCTCGGACTTTCACCGTTTCAGGATAATTTGTCCTACACCGCTGTCGACTTGGATCGTTTGTTCCGTCAGCGTCCACAGGTTGCGGCTCGCTTGATGGCGGATATTGCAGAGCGTTTTGAGGAGGGGATTTACGAAGCGCCAAACATCACGTTGTTTTCTATTGAGGAAGTCGTCGCTGCATTCCGATTCATGTCGCAGCGTAGGAACATCGGTAAAATTGTTGTGACGATGAATCCGGAAAGCTTTCCCATATCCGGGATGACTCCTGTTGAGACTGAAACACATGAGGGCGAGGATGAACTGGCTATCGCCCACGAAGGCAGTTACTTGATTACAGGTGGCCTTGGGGCTCTTGGAATCCAGACGGCACGGTGGCTGGCAGCCCAAAATGCCGGTGGCATTGTTTTGCTTTCGCGTCGAAAAGTCGACGCTGCAGATCCCGTGCTCGAAGAGATTGAAGATTTTGGCGGGCGGTTAATTACCCTATCTGCTGATGTTTGTGATGCGGACAGTTTGAACCGAGCATTGAGTGAGCTTCCGGATGACTTTCCACCAATGAAAGGAATTTTTCATGCTGCCGGTGTTTTGCGTGACCAGTTGATGAACCAGATGTCTGATGAAGACTTTGCCTACCCTCTTCCCGCCAAGACGGTCGGGACGTGGAATTTGCACCAGTGGACTCAGGACAATCCAGTGGATTTTATGGTGCTCTACAGCTCAGTCAGCGCCGTGCTCGGAACGGCTGGACAGGCGAACTACGGTGCGGCCAACTCATTCATGGATGGATTCGCAGCCTATCGGAACCAGTTGAATCAACGCACTCTGTCAATTAACTGGGGGGCTTTTGATGGGTCGGGCATGGCTGCTGAACTCGGGGAAATGATGAAATCGCAGGGTGTTCATCTACTGCCAACTGACAGAAGCCTGGCACTCATGGGTGAGTTTCTCAAAAACAATTTGCAGCAGGTTACCGTGTTCCGCGCTGACTGGGAGCGATTCGGATACGTCTTGTCAAATCTGATGTCCGGTGACCTCAAATTTGAACTGATTGACCAACTCGTGGCAATTGAAAGTCAAAGTGTTGGGGATAACGAGCATGTCACGATTCAAGAGGAGCTTGCTACGTTGGGGGCACCTGAGATGCGTGTACGCTTGCAACAGTTTTTCTCGCAGCAGCTGTCGGACATCATGGGTATTGATCCTGAGGAAATTGAGCCTGATGTTTCTCTTACAACCCTTGGGATGGACTCCCTCATGGCTATGGAGCTTGGCAACAAAATGCAGACAACGCTTGGGATCGAAATGCCCATGTCGATTTATCTGCAGGGGCCAACGATCAATCGACTTGCTGATTTTGTGGTTGAAAATCAGACAAGTGGAGATTCGTCTGGTGCAGGTGGTGATCAAGGAGAGGCCGAGGTTCTTGCCGGTACCAGTTCATGAGTTTGGCCCATTCAGAAAATGAAATGACACTGGACCTGGGTGATGTTCAGGAGACACTGCTGACGCCGCTTTGCGCTCGTGCGGATCAATGGGGTCGGTCCGACGCGATTGTGGAGGATAAGACGGCCAACGAGCTCGTGCGGCAATTGCCCTACGATTTCGAGAAAATTCGCCGCTTTCCAAATACTCTCACCGGTTGTGCGATTCGTGCAGCCATCATGGATTGCTGGATTCGTGATTTTATGCTGGCCAATCGGGAAGGTTCCATTGGGCTTCTTGGTGTAGGTTTGGATACTGCGTTTGAACGCAACAGAACATTTGGGAGCTTTGATTGGTTCGAGTTTGACTATGAAGATGTCGTTGCTTTGCGAAACAAGTGCTTCGCAAGTGACCCAAAACGGCATCCAATTGTTGGCGATATCTTCAATACAGCATGGATTGACCAAGTCAAAGCGATTGGAAATGGCCCCTGGCTATTCCAGGCAGCTGGTGTGCTTATGTATTTGAAGCCCGAAAAGGTCAGCGATTTAATACAGCTGCTTGGGAAGCACTTTCCCGGATCTATGTTTCTTTTCGATGGATGCTCTGATTACGCCAGAAAGAATAGCCATCGCTGGGAAGCAACTGTGCGTACGACCTCGGCACAATACCACTGGTCCATCGATGATCCCCGATTGCTCACTGAGCGCTTTCCGGGAATCAAAGTTACAGACGTTGAGTACATGATGGATCACCATCGAAACCAGTGGCGATTGGACACTCGTATCTGGTCAGCTGTTCTGCCAAAGCTGCGTCGCGCATACCATATCAGCAGGGCCACATTCTGAGCTTAGCCTGTCGAGAAATAGGTTCGTGCCCGTCACCAGTGGTAGGTTGATTGTTACCTAGAGAGCTGATCCGGATTCCACCGTTCGGTTCCACCAAGTGTCATAGGCTTCATACTTGCAAACGCCGGAACTGAGCTGATCGAAGTACAGGTGATGAAGGCTCCCGTGTCGGTAGTACCGTTTGTCATTAGCATCTCACCAGTAATGAGTTTCATTCAAATAGCATTGCTGGACGATCCCATCAAGGCGTTGCGCCGCTGACCCTGAGGGTCAGCGGCGATAGCAAATGTCCCGAAACAACGCCGTCATGGGACGAATATCAAGATTGGCTTCGCGAGCAGGACCTACCTTCGCTGCCGGACTGCCCAGTCGAAAACATCTACACGGATCAACCAAATCCATGGGTGCCAAATATGCCAGAAACACCGACTAACGTTACTGCGTTCTTCAGCAAGAAGAAGCGATAGTTCGAGCGAAATCTAGAAGCAACCAGGCTCCGGATCCGCGCCATTTTCAAAAACAGCGTCGATAGAATTCAAAGGGCGGAAACGCCTCGAAATGACCTTTCCAGGAAATGCCATTGCTGGGTCAAAGAAGAGCCGACGATCGCTTGTGCTTCGGAAACCGATGCATGGGAAGCGGCAATTCGGATACGCGATTCAAGGATCACCGATGGCCGGAGATTACTTTCCGCGTCAATTCGCCTCCCAGAACACGAGGCAAGAATCTGGTTTTCTCTTACCAATGCCCACGCGACACGCGTTCGGCTTCCCGATCACAACACTAAAGAATTTTCTCATCTTTCAGCGCCTGACCGATCGTCGCAGGACGCTTCTGACAAGTAGCACGTTGCTACTGAAATACACTCGTCACATTCGGGAAGCTAAAAATGGTTCAGGTAAAAACTCTGCTGGCAAGTCTCACTCTTGGGTTCATTCTTGTTGGCAACCACGCGGCCGAGGCCCAATTGGTCAAGAAACAAACACGAGGCGAATTCACCACTTCTAAAACGGACAATCATCCGGGGCGTCACCAGAATCCTTACGAGGCTTTTTCTGACCCAATTATGCAAGACATCGCCGTCTTGCTCGAATCGGGGATCAATCTCGAGGCTGCAACCAGCGTCGCCGTCTACGCAGAAGATGCATACGACATGTGCAGGGGCCTTGGTTACTCCCACTCCGAATCGATCGATATCGTCAAGCAAATATTGATTGAAAGTATTGCCAAGGAGGATGAACCAGAAGCGCAGGCCCTGGGGGGAGCCGTCCTTACCGTCGTTGTTGGAGGCGCTCTGCTAGGGTCCTGGGGAATCGCGACAGCGATCGTCGACTATGGTGACACCTGGGGATCTGGATCTGGGGGGAAAGACGAATCCAGTGGGAGCGATGAAGGTGGCGATGATAGTGGTGACAGCGACGATGGCGGCGACAGCGAGGGTGGCGGCGACAGCGAGGGTGGAGAATAATCTCAATCAACGCGATACTAGTGTTCAGCCCAGGTATTCACTACCCCGAAGACTTGGGCTGCCCGCACACCCCAAGTGCTGGCCATGCCCTCGATCACTGCCCCGGATCGAGGGTTTTTTGTGTCGTGCCCGATCCTAGTTTTTCTTGAAGGTTCCAATGTGTACGTCTCACGATCCTGTGAGCGATCGAGACGTGTCGTCGTTCGAGTGAGAACGATCGTGAAAATATTCTCGATGTTTACAGACATGTCGCGTCGGCTGAGATGCTTGGCACCCGTGCTCTGGAAAAATCCTTTTTGAAGGATCGGAATGTCGGCAGAATTTTTGATGCCACGAGCTTCCTCATCGGGTGGATTCACGGAACAGCGGGCTGTCGATGACGGCCGCAATGGTCGCGACGATGCGATGGTCGTGCTCGGCAGACTTTGCAACGATTTTCTCGATCTCTGAGTAGTCGGCAGGTTCCTCACCGTTGGCATAGGTGAGTAGTTTGGTGATGAAACAACGCACGAAGCGGTCGCGGTTCGCATCAGATTGCATGAGCTGACGAAACTCCACAATGTCCTGATACTTGCTTCCACTCGGGAAACCAGCTGATGCATCGATTGGGGTTCCCAGCTGCGCAACTCGATTCTTGCGATTCAGTTGCTTTTCGGCAGCGGCGGATGGGTTGTCGTAGGTGTCTCGCCAGGCGCCCATCGGGTCGAAGTTCTCAAAAGCCCAGCCGAACGGGTCGATTCTCTGATGGCACTTGGCACAGTTCTTGTCGGATCGATGGGTTTCGAGGACTTCCCTGATCGTTCTGGCAGAACGGATGTCCGGTTCTTCGATCTTGACATCTGCCGGCGGTGGCGATGGATGGATTCCAAGAAAGTTCTCCATGACATAGATCGCTCGATGAATAGGCGACGTCCGTCGGCAGCACACCACTGAGAAACGAAATCTCCCGCCCATGCCCGCTGACCACGTTGTGGTCAGTATGCGAGATAATCGTCAAGTGATCCTTCAGCCAATCAAGCGACTGTAGTGTGGGAGAGATCGTGAAGTCTTTCCCAAATTCCATGGGAAAAAAGTGTTCGGGGTGCATCCCGAATGGGTTACCAACCACCAGAAAGCGGGTGCGCGTTGCTTTCGGTACTGGTGAGGCAATTGAAAGTGACTCCAGTAACGGCAGCGCGAGCGCACCTCCAACGCCTTTGAGAAGTACTCGTCGATTCGTGTTCATTTCATCGCCATGCCGGTAACTGCCGTTCCGTTCGAGAAGTCATCCCACCGCTTCCGGATAGGAGGCGCTCGAAACCATGTGCGTCAAACCGGACCATATTTTTCATTACTCTGGTGTCCGGCCGACGAGGATCAGTGTGACTGACCATTCCGCGCCTTAATTCTCGCTTCAATATGTGAACGCTCGATTGTACCTCCACTTTCAGGACAGGGCTTGAACTGAATCGGCGTGTGCCCGGCAACCATGTCCATTTTGTGTACCCGCGACCAGAATCTGCTCAGTCAGGCTTTCGAGCGTTATTCAGATAGAAAGATCTTTTGTTGTGTTTCGCTTGTTCTGGCTGCACCAAACCCGATGGCATTGATGAAAGTGCTTGTTTCCGAGCGGTTTGTGGAACCATCTCGAACGGGTTTTTGCGGAGAGGGCCTTATCCGAGGAGATTCTACATCTGTGCCTACATCCCGATGATGTGCGTCATACGGATCATGTTGACCTAGCTGCACCGCGAGTCGAAGTTCGATTCCCTTCGGTCATCTTGACACTGGAAGTAACACCCTTGCCATCACTCTCAGTCGATAAAGAGGTTGCGACAAAATTACGAGATAGAGTTGGTTCGAAGAGGGTTGCTTTGTACGTGCTTCCCAAGGTCACCTCCCGACCACGTAACGCGAGTTGACGCTCGACCGTGGTTCTAATGCCCTCTTATAAGACGCGTTATAACGTTCTTTCTAATTACGATCTACGTCACGGAATGATTGAGAAAGCCTCTCTTGGTTGATCGCCACTCTTGATCATCTGCTACTGATCGACGCCAAAGTTCGAACTCCGACGCATTCGCTCTCAGGCATTCGCCCAGATTAGCCCTCCTAAGTTAGCTGAATCACCCTTCGGTTGTGCGGGTGAGATTCGAACCCAGATTTTTCGATGAAATGAATCAAGGACTCTGAACAAAGCGTAAGCCTTGGTCGTTAAGGTGTCATCGCAACGAATGGAACATCGGTGACGAGACCGAGGCGACTTGCATGCAGGCCGAAATTCGCCTGAGTCGATGCAACCTCGGTGCACTAGCATTTTGGGCGGTCGCTCGATTTACGGCTGAGTATTCACCGGTAGCCGCAATATCGTTGTCAGGATTCAGCCGCCTTAGAAACAAGGTGCTCAATTACGGTTTGGAGCTACGAATCTCTTCCGTTTCAACCGAGTCTGATGTGAGGGTAAGTGCCCGCACATTCAATGAAGTCGATCAGCCTGGGCTCCCAAGACCGACGTGGCAACATCATCGATTACATTGAAGATCAAGCAGATGATTCTCAGTTCGTTTGATGATAGGACGGAATCAAATCATGTGAGGCACCAACTTCCTACTTATAGGAGTTGGCGAGCTTGATGCCCGAGTAGAGACTTGATCAGCGCGGTTGGTCGCCGATGCAGTAGAGGCTATCACCAGTTCGAATGAACAAGTTGCCTCGGGAAACAGCGATTGAGGCCATCGTCATCCCGTCGAGCGTGTTCTTAGTTATTTCCGTATATCGCGGCCCGGGCTTCAGCACCGTAGTCGTACCTTCTTCCGAGGTGATGTAGATTCGACCGTCGGCCAGCAATGGCGACGTGGAGTAGTTGCCATCGAGTCGTTTCTGCCAGATGACCTCGCCTGTTTTCGCTTCAATGCAGTGCAGGATGTTGTCACGAGTGATCGTGTAGAGGAACGGCTCGACATACAACGGCGATGACAAGGCCGGGACACCGCGTTTCTGTTCCCAAACGATGTGCGATTCGGTTACATCTCCCTGCCCGCCTGGGCGAATCGCTCGAATCGTCGGTTCCTCGAAACCGGATGACGTGAAGATTAGACCTTCACCCAGCACGGGCGAGGGTGTCACGCCCTCACCCTGGCTGTAGACCGACCAAATTCGCTCGCCCGTTTCGACGTCGTGCGCCTGAACTCGGTCGCCACCAGCACTGACCACCGTCTGCCCATTTTCGATCGCGATCGCGGTCACGTGTCCAACCCGAGACAGTCCGCGTTCGCCCCGCCACTTTGTGTTGCCGGTCTCTTTGTCCACCGCGAGCAGGACGGCTTGGTCCCACGGTTCCTTCCAACCGACACGCTGCTCCTCTCGACTGCTGCCGTCAAACGGCATGACGATCAGTCCACCGACAAGAATCGGCGAAGCACCGAGCCCATGTAAGCTGTGGAAGTCCACGTCTTTGTTCTTCCAGACCAATTTACCGTCGAAGTCGACTGCAACGATCGTTCCATCGTAAAACGCGGCGTAGACTCTTGCACCGTCCGATACCGGCGTCGACGTGGCGTAGGAGTTCTGCGCTCGCTTGGGTCCAGGAATCTGTCGGTGGACTTCAGTGTTCCAAAGTATGTCGCCACTCGTGCGATCGATTCCGATCACTCGACACGATGCACCCTCTTCCGTCGCGGTCGTCACGAAGATGTGGTCACCAGACACAATCGGAGACGACCAGCCTTGCCCCGGTATCGTGGTTTTCCAGGCGATGTTGAAGTCTTCGGACCACTTAAGCGGCAGGTCTTTTTCAGGCGTTTTTCCCTGGCCGTTGGGGCCTCGGAAGCGAGCCCAATCTTCACCGTGTAACGAGTGGAAAGTCAATGACAAACCCGCGACGACAATCAACGCACTAAATACCAAACGCATACGACAATCTCTCTTAGATTTCGGAACGAATCGTCACATGATAACGCAAAACAGCATCGGGGACGGCTTTCAGTTTTTTACCTTTTAGAGTCAAAATCCTAAACAGAACCTTGGTTTGGGTACGACGAACTGACAGGCATGCACCTAGGACCATTCACTTTATGGGCGATGAAGTGACCGATATTGGTTACGCGGCTTCAGCCTTTGACGTCACGATTCGAAGTTCGAATCCTTTTTGGTGCCCCGAGGACGGAAGCAGCAGCCTCGATATAACTTCCAGTCAATGCGAGCCTGATGACAAGACACCAAGATTGTCTGATGCGTTTGCGATTGACTTCCAACCCTTTCGGTGATCCGGTGGTACCGTTACTGGGCGAATGACTCACTGGCGCGAGCGCAGCACTTGAAGCTTCGCTATCTCTGTGGTCTGGTGCTGTTGCAAATCGGCCGTCTGCTGCTGTACCGCCCACTCCTTATTCAGCGAGGAGGTGAACCGATTTGAGATGGAAATGCATCCAACTTCCAGAGATCCCACTTAACTCTAAGAAACATTGGTCTGCCTTCATTGGTTTGTTGTCGCGTTTGTGATCGATACGCCCCAATGACGTACCGTTGATGGCAACATCGATAAACTCGTGGGTCACATTTAAGGTCAGTGAGTGGTAACCCAAAAAATGACGTGTGCTCACTGCTCCAGCGCCTTCTAACCCAACTGACGTGTTGTAAGTGCTACCGTAGTAATACCCAGCTACAATTTTCTTGCTGTCGTTATAAGGAACCTTAATTGAGAATCGTGGTTTGCCTGTTCGTTTGCCGCTATTACCGAATTCAAAAACGAGTCCAAAAGAAGATAACGAAGATAGCTCAGGAACTGGGATTCTCAGGGCCTCGTGGTTTGCGTGCACGTTTGCTGATAACGTGCCATCCGCGTTCCTTCGCCAGTCCTTATGTATATCTTCAGGTGTTGAATTGATGCGTTTTAAAAGATCGATGGACAGATGCTCGTGTACCGGCGTGGTGCGGGAGCCTAGGCTAGATTGGTTGGTTTTTTCGTAAATCGTAAAACCCGAAAGCCATGGTCTTTCCCCCGATAATTGATCGGGGCCGCTCCACGAAAAGCGCTTCGGGCCATCTCGACAGAGGCACCCCAACCGGCTCCTCGCTGAATGCGAATTGGATTTGTCGTCGTCTGTGAATCCTGCGCTTGTCCATCGGTTTTAGGTAGGGGTACAACCCGGTGAGGCACCATTCCCAAACGTTCCCATGCATGTCGTAAAGCATCCATGGATTTGGCTGTTTTTGGCCAACGGGGTGTGAGCGTCCTTCTGAGTTTTCGCTGAGCCAAGCAAAGTCATCAAGCTTTTCACGTGCAAATGGGAAACCATAGTCGGTCGTTGTTCCCGCCCGACAGGCGTATTCAAATTCATTCTCTGTCGGCAAACGGTATTCGTCGCCCGCTTCACGTTCCTTCGGGAGCAAAGATAATTCGTTGCAGAATTGTACTGCTTGAAGCCAAGTTACATTTTCGACAGGGTGCGAAGAAGCCTTCACGAGGCTAGGGTTATTCCCCATCACTCTTGCATACTGTTCCTGTGTCACTTCACATACGCCCAGTTCGAACGGGTAGTCAATGTGCGCCTGATGAGTTGGTTTTTCGTTCTCCTCAAATGCAAAAGAACCGATGGAGCATTTGCCAGGTGGTATCAACACGAACTGCATTCCGATGGAATTCTCTTGTTGAACTTTAACTCCCAAGTAATTCGCCCATGTATCTTGATGGTCCTTCGCTTTTGCTGAGTCGAAGGGTGCGATCGCTAATGTTGGAAGTGAGCCACCTGATTGCAGCAAGGCTACGGAGTGCTCGTTTCCCGTTCTATTTGGTTTTTCAGGTGGAACTTGTTTTTGAACACCGCCTGTTACTCGAGATGATATGGTTGCCTTTCTTTCGTTGTTTTTCGAATTCACATCGGCAACCGTGGATTCGGAAGAATCTTTTTGGAAGACCAACGTAAGAATTAGGATTACCAAACAGATACCAAGGATGGTTCCGATCGGAATGGCGTGGATCAAACGCCTGTTCAAAGAAAACTTTTTTCTGTGGGAGCGTTTCGCTGTACCGGCTTTGCCGACAGAGATCGCTCTAGATTTGCCTGCGAATGGTGTCAGGCCAGGCTGCGGGAGTGTATCAAACGGTAAAATCTGCTCACCTTTCGGTGTGAGCGAGGTTTGGCTTAGCTTGTGACCACCGTTCGAAACCTGAATTCTTTCGGCACACTTTGGGCATTTGACTTTCTTGCCGTATAGCGATTTATCGATCGTCAAGACCGCGCTGCAACCCGGACACCGGACGGTTGCAACTTCTTCAACTGGAGTATTCAGTTCGCGAAGGGTCTCGTCATATTCGCTTTTGCTTTGAAGAGAAAGAAGACACAACTTGGCTTCTGCAATTTCATTCAACAGAGTTGGCGAAATTTCGCCATGTTCTCCGATCGAGAAAGATCGCACATGCGTCATTTGGCGCATGGCTGCTGACTCAATCACATCGGGATCCGACTCAAACTGCTCGACACCCAGTAATTGATAGTAATTAGCAGGCTGTTGCTTTGGCGAGATTCCGAGCCATTTGTGGTACGGATCAAATTCTGAATCAGCCATGACAGACTCTTCGACGGCAGGTGTCGTACGAAGATGTGTTCAGAGTGGTTCTTTATGAACGTAAAAAGTATAGTCAGTTGGACGAAATGAAACCGAACGTGCTGCGTAAATTGGGATCCAAATGTGGTCTATTTTATCGATGCTTTGAACTCGAGTTTTGTTCCCAGAAGCCGTAAGCAACACCTGACTACCCCCAGTCCTTGTACCAGGCTGAGTGAGAGATCTGGGGTTGGTAAAGCAACTGCGTTCTGTTGGCTGAGGCGTAGTCAAAGCCGGAAGAACAAGATCTGCCCCAGATGCGGTAGGGGTTTGATAATCCAATGAACGGTGGATGCGATGATGGTTTTAGTCCAGTCGCCAGCGGTCCAGCACGCAACAAGCTTCCTTGAAGCTCAGGAAGATTTCACCATCGAGTAGCTCATCGCGAAGTGTGCCATTGAACGATTCGACGTAGCCGTGCTCCCAAGGGCCGCCCTTGGCGATGAACAGCATTTTGACAACAGCTACTTTTCGCCAATGGCAACTCACCTTCGATGCGAGTTCCGCGCCGTCGTCACTGCGAATGTACTTCGGCGTTCCACGCACGTCGAATAGGTACTGCAGCACATCTACGACATCTTGAGTGTTTAAAGAACACCCCACTTCGATCGCCAAGCATTCTCACCAGTATTCGTCGATCACCACCAGCAATCAAAGTTGACGAACCTCCTCGGTCCGATCTGTCACAAAGTCGTACGACCACACATGATTCATGTATCGAGTTCGGTGACGAACGCAATCATTCTCACGTTCGTCAGGAAATCGTTGCTAACGATGTTGTTTTCGCGGGGCTGGCATAGGTCCTCGCTTCCCAGGTTGATGAACCCGTTTCTCATTCACTGTCCAACCTGACTGCGACAACCACTGAAAAATGCGTCGCAATCCGTAGCGAGGCGGCCGATGAGCAACTAAATGCATCTCACGGATTAGACGCGGTTCATCGTCCACACGACGCGACTGATATCGTCAGGTATTGCGTGCTATCCAAGAACTCGACAGGCACAACGCTCCGAGGCTCTTTCTGTACCCAAACGGCTACGCACGGCGGATACCGTGCGCCTACGACGTTCAGGGGTTCCCAGTTTCCCTTGGCAGCCTTCTTGGGGATCTCTCAATCGAGGGTTCGCTCGGCAACTATTTTCTTTAGCCGTGCGTTTTCTTCCTCCAAACTTTTTAATCGCTTGCCCATCTCTGGTTTCATGCCATCGTCCTTTTAACGCCAGCGTTCCTACGTCTGTTCAGTGACCTTTAGCCGCTCGCAAATTTCGGGCACCTTTTGCCCTTGCAGATTTCCACGTCGGCTTGATGCAACTTGGGAAGGATCTGATCCACCGTGTGAGAGGTTTCTGAGGCTTTCTTAAAGTCCTTTCCGGGCGGTACGCCCGAGCAAGATTCTCTCACTCACAATGG
>JAYZAR010000342.1:0-7822 GCA_036339635.1 Planctomycetota bacterium
ATTGAACTTTTGAATGGCCGTCTGCAGCGGGGTTTGGACAAACAAAACGACTCGGTCAGCGACGAGCAGGCCGAGGACCATTCCTGCGGCTAAAGCGATCGCAGCCCTGACCAGTGATTGACGAAGCTCCTCGAGGTGCTCGCCAAACGTCATGGTGGAATTTTCGAATAAATCGTCTTGGGGACGTTCCACTTGCTAGATTTCCAATTCGAGGAATTCGCGAACCTTGAGGGGTTGAGAACCAGGTGCCGCTGGCGAACCGAATCATTTCTGGGCGAGGGAGGCTGTGCGGGTTTGAGAACCGATCGCCGAATTGGGGGGCCTCCAGCTCAATTCCGCAGTCGCTTCATTTCCCAGCCCTAGTTTAGCAGCCAAAGACGAGATCGCCCTGGGGGGATCCTAATAGTATTTGGGGCATTCTGATCGCGCGTGAATCGCTCCAATTGATCCGGATGTTGAAGCTTCACTTGGGGTGATCAAGAGGGGTTTGGCCATTACGATGAGGGTAGTGTGGGGCAAAGACATCCTTCGATCGTTAGGCATCTCAGGCAAAAATCTGCTATGGAACCTTATCCAATTCGTTTTCGTCCTGTTTTTAAGCAAACCATTTGGGGAGGCAGGCGACTGGGGGAGCAACTCGGAAAGCCGATTGGTCCCGGAAATGATTTTGCGGAGAGTTGGGAGGTTGTTGACCATGGCGAAGATCAAAGCGTGGTCGATGGTGGCCCATTGGATGGCAAGACCTTGCAGCAACTCATCCGCGATCATAGTGATTGGCTATTGGGAGCCGGTTCTCAAGGTTCAGCGTTTCCGCTGTTGCTGAAGTACTTGGACTGCAATCGTGTGTTATCGGTCCAGGTTCATCCGGATGACGAGTACGGGGCGAAAATGTCGCAGCCTGATCTGGGTAAAACAGAGGCCTGGTACATCGTATCGGCTGAACCAGACAGCCTCATCTATGCCGGCCTGCAACCCTCGGTCGATCGAGCGAGCTTGAGGGAGGCAATCGCAGCCGGCCAAGCAGAGCAAGCTCTTCACTCGTTCCACCCCGAGCCTGGTGATGTGATCTATATTCCGGCCGGGACAGTGCATGCACTCGGTGCCGGTTTGTTGGTGGCCGAGATCCAACAAAGTAGCGACACGACGTTTCGTTTGTTTGATTGGAATCGCGTTGATGCTCAGGGAAAGGCTCGACCCTTGCATCTCGATCAGGGTTTAGAAGTCGCCGACTATGATTCAGGGCCTGTTCAACCGCGTCGCTATGAACCGACCCAGGCTGGATGGCAGACGGTGGTGAAGTCAAACAAGTTCCGGCTTCAACTGTTGGCGATGGGGTCAGGCCGACTGGGAGGCGACGACAAGTTTCACATCATCACCGTTCCACAAGGTAGCGCGACACTCGCCAGTGGAGAAGAATCGATTCTGCTGCGAGCTGGAGAGACTGTGCTGTTACCGGCTGCGATTGGTGCGTGTGATTTGACGGTCGCTGAGGGTGGCTTGGTCATGGGAATGGATTTGCCTGATTCAATCTGAGACAGGCGATGTGTAAGTGGGCTGTGGTTTGCGGTCGGATTATGCAGATATCGCGTGAAACTGTCTGGTGGTGATTCCGATCGGTGGTCGTGCAGGAAACGGTCTTGGTAAGAGGACCGAAAAGTTCGTACGCTGCGTTTGATGTGTGTTATGGCTCTCACTGCTTGTTGCCACCGACCCAAGGAATGACTGATGCGGCGACCGAGAACCCTCCGACAAGGTGGCCTGCTTTGTACTTTGATCCTGCCGTGTTTGCTAACTCTGACTGGCTGCAGCAGTCGTCCCCTTTGCGCGCCCAAGGGCACAATGAACCAGCAGCAAGCGTCTGCGATCGTTCATGATCCATTCCCCCAATCAGATATTGGGCCGTCGGATGCGTCAGCCCGTCCTCCTAGTTACCAACATCCGCTTCCCGAAGCCGAGCGGAATAGAATTGTTGCGGACGCAATGCCTTGGTTAGGTCGCTAAAGGTGAACCGAGTGGACGCCAACAAAGCGAGCAATTGGATTGGGGAATCGGTAGCCCGGGTTTTGCCCCCCGGCGTCACCTCGTTCGAGAATCCAAGGTGAACGCAGCTTCTTAAACTAGGCAGCTTCCAATTGTGTTGGGGCATTCGAGCCAAGTAACAGGCGGGGTCGATCTGATCAATCTTCCGGCATAGCCGTTTCCTGAAGGTGAAGCGGGATTAGGCCGGCGCGGTTTTCGGGGAGTGAATGAAAGTCTTCGGGGTGCAGTTCGGGGTTCAGGCATGGGCTTCTCGGCCCATTTGACTCCTCCGTCACAAAACGGCTTGGGTTTGGTACGTTGAGAGACCGAATCGCGCCGTCCTCACACCGCTAACTCCAATGCCCACCAAACGTTCCGCCAAGAGAAAACCGAAATCTGGCCGTAATACGAAATCGGCGAGTCGTGGTGGGGATGCTTCAGGACCGATTCGATTGCAGCGTGTGCTGGCGTCGGCCGGTTATGGGAGTCGGCGTCAGTGCGAGGACTTGATCGAAGCCGGACGAGTGGACGTGGACGGCGAAATCGTGACGCGTCTTGGGACGACCGTCGACCCAGAGGTGGCCAAGGTCCGAGTAGACGGTGATCTGCTGAAGCCGCGAAAGCTGGTCTACTACGCCGTGAACAAACCCATTGGTGTCGTCACGACCAACCGAGACCCGCATGGGCGACCGCGCGTGATTGATTTGGTGCCGCCGGTGGAGCGCGTGTTCCCTGTTGGCCGCCTCGACCTGAACAGCGAAGGGTTGATCCTGTTGACCAATGATGGTGAGTTGGCCCAGCGACTAACACATCCGCGGTTTGGCGTCCGCAAAGTCTATCGAGTCACCGTTGCTGGAAAGGTCGAGCCGGAGACGCTGCGGCAGATGCGTCACGGAATTTACTTAGCGGAAGGGCATGTGCGTGTTGATGGTGCGAAGCTATTGAAGTCACGGAACCGCTCGACCGAGATGGAGATTGTGCTGCGAGAGGGAAAGAACCGGGAAATTCGTCGAATCTTGGCGCGGTTAGGGCACAAAGTACAGCATCTGCGGCGGATCGCGGTGGGGCCGTTGCGGTTAGGAGATTTGCCGGCTGGCGCTCACCGTTTGGTCACGCAGAACGAGATCGAAAAATTATGGGTTGCGACCGCGGAAGAGTCCTCCGAGGCATCCCGCAATCAACGTTCCAGTACGAAACAAGGCGGCACGAAAAAACGCGTCACGAAAAAACGTGCGGCACGCGAACAGTCCCCGTCCCAGGATGGTTGGCCGAAAACTGATTCGACCAAGCGAGCTTCGACCAAAGCAAGCCGAGCGAAACCCAAGGGCCGCAGAGCCCCGTCGGCGGGAGATGCTTTTCCTGCCGCTATCAGTTCTGACACCACGATCGGTTCGGTGATTGGTGGAGATCTTGCAGAGCGAGACGACGGAACCACGAAGACAGTTGGAGGTCGCAAGCGAGCGGTTCGCGCGAAATCGGCTGGTAAAAAGTCCACCTTTACTGAAAGTGCCAAGCGAAGAACTTCTTCCACACGAGGTGCTGGCGGCAAGACCTCCACATCCACACGCGGCACCAAGCGAAAAACGGCAAAACGTGGTTCGGCAGGCAAAGCATCGGCATCGTCGCGCGGTGCCAAACGAAAATCGTCGACGTCGAAACGCGGGGCGGCGAGAAATAGCGGAGCCCCAAAACGTGGCTCGGCTGGTCGAACTGCCAAACCGAAAAGCAAACGTGGAAAACAATCAGGACCTGATAAACGAGTGAGGCGGAAACGAAGTTGAGTTCAAAACTGCATGCAAGCCATTACGCCGATTCGATGCACCAAGTGAATGCTCCGCTGGAGCGTAACGATCGGATCGCCGAAGAAACTTATTTAATGCGGGTCGCGGCCAGCGAGATTGCTGGCAGCGTTCTGCCGGGGCAATTTGTCATGGTCCGGTTAGCCGGAACTGACGCGCCTTTGATCGGTCGAGCACTTGCCGTTTATGACGTCATTACCGATGCGGAGGGAACGCCGAAGTGGATCGACTTGGTCTACTTGAAAAAAGGAACCTTCACCACTTCGTTGGCCGCCGCTCCGCTTGGAACCTCGGTCACATTGTGGGGGCCTCTTGGGAATGGATTTTCCAATCGCCCCTGCGACCACTTGATCATGGCATCCGGTGGTATCGGTCAAACGCCAATGCTGTTGCTGGGACGAGAAGCACTCGGAACGCAGGCGTTTGGTGCACCTGCCCGCGAAAACGGCTGGGCAAAACGGGTCGAATTCATTTACGGCGCTCGTCGCGCCGGTTTGTTAGCCGGTGTCGATGATTTTGAAAAATCGGTCAGCGACGTCACGCTCTGTACCGATGACGGATCAGCCGGCCAGACAAAACTCGTCCCCGATTTGCTCGCCGAAAGACTTGCTGAAATTTCGTCCGACGAAACAGTGCGCGTGGCAACCTGTGGGCCAGAAATCATGATGGAGAAAGTCGCGCAGGTGTGTGAAGCCGCCAAAATCGATTGCCAAGTTTCGATGGAAACTCCAATGGCCTGCGGAATAGGGATCTGCTTTTCTTGCGTCGCCCAAGTCCGCCAGGAAGGGCCGATGGAGTGGGATTACAAACGAACTTGTGTTGACGGTCCGATTTTCGATTCTCGCCAAATTTGTTGGTGAGACATATCAAAATCGAAAAATGCAATCCAGCACTGGCTGTTTTGACCGTTTCAGAGTCACCGATCGTTTGACACTGTTTTTCGGTACTGCCGAAGAAGAGATCGACGTCAATCATGATTGGCGTCGACTTAACTGATGTCGGTTACATCAGATCGGTGTCGCTTGCCATGCTGAATCGTGAGCACGCGTGTCACGATTCAGCCGCAGTGTCGAGACTCCGCAAGATCAACGGTAAAACGAACCACTGGTGGTCGGGATCGCATCGTTGGTTGGATAGCCAGCTCCTGTTCCGGTGCTGCCGGGCATGTAGCTGTTGGAGGTGGATGGTGCGGTTGACTCGGGTGCTTGTGCCGTCGAGAACGAGGGGGCAAAACTAGGTGCTAGATTGTCGGCAGGTGAAGCGTTGCCGGCGGGTCCCGTAATGCTGGAGCTTGTCGGATATTGCGAGGGTACTGGGGTAGCAGCGGCCATTACCGGAGGTGGGTTCGGTGGAGTTGCTGGTGGCATGATTCCAGCTATCGCTGCTGGGTCGCTTGGGAGTGCGAATCCACTGCTGCTGGGAGGTTGGCTGTAGCCGCTCGGAGGCGAAGCTGCGACGCCGGTGCTTGGAGGAGTCAGCGGTCCGGAGGTTGGCGCGAAATGGGACGGTGACGATGTTGGAATACCAGTCGTCATGCCAGGTTGTGTCGTCTTGGGAGTCAAAGCTTTGTTGCCAAAGGTGTATCCAGATGGCATGCTAGAAGCCACCGCCGCGTTCGCGTCTGAAGGAGTTCCCATTCTCGGAGGAACAGTCATGCCAGCCTGCGGACCCATGCTGTTTGGCGCGTCCATGCTGTTTGGCACAGGGCTAGCTGCAAACGACGGCGGAGAGCCAGCGGTGCTGTTGCTTAATGAGTAAACACCATTGGCCTCGGCCGCGGCCATATTTGGGCCAGCGGTGGCTGGATCGGCACCCGCGGCTAAGGCGTATCCTGGCGAAATCTCAATCCCAGCAACCTGAGCGGTGGCGGATTCAGCGGCGGCTGATCCTGCGGGCGGTGCGGTGCCACCGGCGATGGACGCGAGCGATTCAGGGGTCGCCGCGTGACTTGGAGGGACCGGGTAGGTCGTCGTGGGCCCATTGCCAGCCAAGGCGTCGGCAGACGGTCCGCGCGAGGCGAACAGTCCAGCACCCGGCATCGATCGACATCCGGTTGATACGAGTAGTGTTGCAGTACAGGCCGCTACGACGGCACCAGTTCGAATCGCGTATTGCTTCAGCATCCTGCCAGCCTTGTATGCCAATTTATGGTCTAAGGGCGAGACGAGATCTATCCTGATCTCGTCAACATCATCGGGACGTTATGAACCAGATTTAAGCTCTGTCAATGTCAGCTGAAAAAATTCCGGTTTCACGCGGTTTGAGATTCTCTGGTTTTCGAACAGGACGTGGAGCGGATGGCAGATGGTGACTGCGTTCGCCAGGATTCCTGACGTGATTTCCCGGTGCTCTGGCTTATCCTCGGCGATCCACCGCCATTATCTGCAATATGTTGCGGTCGGGTTGGCTGCAGAGTTTAAACGGAACGCAAAGAGGATCAGCTGAGCCGAAAGAAGAGGACGACCGGGGGCGGCCCATGGCTGGTCACGCCGTGGCAGGACTCGGAGGAAGCATCCCCGGGGCAAAGTCAGGAAAACTTCAGATCTATTGGGTCTGGCGGCCACCCCAAACACCGTCCAACCAGCTGAAATGTGTCGGCCGGCTTGTGGTTGCGGTGGTTCAGATTTTTGAGTGAATCCTCATCGAGGTGATCAACCGGTCACGCCGCCGCGTGACCAGTGTGTAAAACACGTTCGCCTAAGCGCCTGCCATCTCCAGGGAGGTGCCCATCGTGACACCAGGGGCCGGCAAATTGCTCGATCCCTGAAGGTAGACGTCGATTGCTCGGGCTGCGCCTCTGCCTTCATTGATTGCCCAGACAACCAAGCTTTGTCCGCGACGACAGTCGCCCGCCGCGAACACGCCTTCGATGTTGGTGGCAAACTTACCGTGAACGGCCTGGAAGTTACTGCGAGGATCAACTTCCAACCCAACTGCCTCGGCCAAGTATTGCTCTGGTCCCAAGAAACCCATCGACAACAGAATCAGCTGGGCGGGCCACTCTCGTTCTGAGCCATCGACTTCCGACATTCCCCATTGGCCTTCAGCGTCCTTCGTCCATTTGACCTCAACCGTCTTGATCCCGCGTAAGCGTCCCTCGTTGTCGGTCAAGAATTCCTTGCTGAGGATTTGGTACTGGCGCGGGTCTCTTCCAAACTTAGCTTCGGATTCTTCGTGACCGTAATCGACCCGGAAGATTCTTGGCCACTCGGGCCATGGATTCTCCTCGCCTCGTTCAGCAGGTGGCTTCGGTAGCAATTCAAAATTGACTAAGCTGCGGCAACCGTGGCGGATGCTGGTCGCGATACAGTCCGTTCCGGTATCGCCCCCGCCAATCACAATCACATCCTTTCCCTCGGCGCTGATGAACTCGTCGCCAATTGAATCGCCGTGGATGGCTTGCCGCGTATTTGCGGTGAGGAACTCCATCGCGAAGTGGACACCGTGCGTGTCGCGATTGGCAATCGGTAAGTCACGAGGTTTGGTTGCACCGCAAGCCAGCAGTAAAGCGTCGTGGTCTTGTTGCAAGTCCTTTGGGTCAACGGTATTCCCGACGTCGGCGCCGGTTACAAAGTTGATTCCTTCAGCTTTCATTTTGTCGATGCGGCGCTGCACGGCGTCTTTGGACAGCTTCATATTGGGGATACCATATTGAAGCAGTCCTCCAGGGCGATTCGAACGCTCGTAAACCGTGACGGTATGCCCGACTTGATTCAGCTGATCGGCCGCTGCTAAACCGGCAGGGCCGCTCCCAACGATCGCGATTTTCTTGCCGGTTCGTTTGGCGGGTGGCCGCGGAACAATCCATCCCTCGGACCAGGCGCGATCAACAATTGCGTTTTCAATATTCTTAATTGTTACCGCGGGATTGTTGATTCCCAGGACGCACGATCCCTCGCAAGGCGCGGGGCAAGTCCGGCCGGTGAACTCTGGGAAGTTGTTGGTCTTATGCAATCGCTCGCTGGCTTCCTTCCAGCGATCGTTGTAGACCAAATCGTTCCACT
>JAYZAR010000343.1:0-7147 GCA_036339635.1 Planctomycetota bacterium
ACTTTGTCGGGCAAGTGGAGACAAAGAGCCCCGTGTTGCGCCGATCCGCGAGGTCACTTGATCTGGACGATATGGCCACACAGGTCATGACAGCCACGATGGGGTTGACCATCAATTGCGCTAGGTGCCACGACCATAAGCTCGATCCAATTTCCCAGCGGGAGTATTACCAGTTGCAAGCCGTGTTTGCGGGAATCAAACGTGAAGACCGAGTGGTCAGTGATGCAGCTCTAAATCAGTACGAGAGACAGAAACAGGAACTGATCGCTCTGCGGAACAGACTCGATTTTGAGAGGGGGCGGCTTGAGGGCGAGGGCCTGAATCTTGCAGACATCGTCGGCGGCGGAAACGGAGTTGGCACGGGTACGTATCGAAATGGCATCGATCCCCGCAACGCGAAGGTACAAACCCGCAACTTCGGCAACCTTGGCAATGTGGTGACAAACACCTTTTCGCCGTCAGCCTTCGAGTTCATCGATGGTGTGTTCGTACCGGACGGAGACAACGGCAAGGCCGAGATTCCCGTCAGTTCGACAGGTGTTTCCATCACAGGTTTGCCAAAGACGTCAGGTAACGCATGGGACATGATTCGCAACGGGCCTGTTGCGAGTCAACATTCTCCTGAGTTGGATGGAATCAACTTCACGAAAGATGGGCACAGCCTGCTGGGCCTGCACGCGAATGCTGGGCTCACGTTTGATCTGGTGGCGATGCGCAAAGTAGCTCAATCCTCTGAGTCGAGCTCTGGAATACCCGATACGGAGAGTCTGGCTACGTTACGTTTCACGGCTAAACTCGGCTACTTTGGCGCGGTGGGGAACAACTTTGCCGATGCGTGGGTGTTCGTGGATGGAAAGAAAGCTGCAGACTTCCAGAAGCTGAGGCGTGCTGATGGTTTACAAATGATTGATGTCGAACTATCCGCTTCGGCTCGCTTTCTTACGCTGGTTTCGACCGATGGCGGCAACGGCTACGGCATGGATCAAATTGGTTTCGGCGATCCGCGAGTGAAGCTGTCTTCGCCGCCCACGCTGACCGAGGAAACGCGAAACCGACTCGCGGAAATCAAAGCTCAACGCGAGCAAGTTGAAAAAGATCTTGAGACGCTCGGACCGCCGCCCCGTTTCTATGGCGTTGTTGCCGAGAAGACCGTTCCGAAAGTGAAACTGCTTACGCGCGGCAATCCGGAATCTCCTAGTGGCGACGCGTTGATACCCGCAGCACTCTCGTCGTTGGAAATGCTTGATTCCCGACTGGGCACGTTGGACACGCCTGAAGGAGAACGGCGTGCGGCCTTGGCCCGATGGATCACCCACCCGGACAACCCGCTCGTCCGTCGAGTGATCGTCAATCGTTTGTGGCAATGGCACTTTGGTACGGGGCTGGTCAACACGCCAAGCGACTTCGGATTCGGCGGTGGTCGTCCTTCGCACCCGCAGTTGCTGGACTGGCTCGCGAAAGAAATGGCGAACCGGAACTGGTCGCTAAAGGCGATGCATCGACTGATCGTCACGAGTGAAACTTACAAGCAGCGTAGTAGTACAGATGTGCAACATGTCGCAGAAACGAAAGGGAAGGAGGAAGCTACCCCGTCCTACATCGATCCCACGAAAATCGACGCCGACAACCGCTTGCTCTGGCGACAGAATCCGCGACGCATCGAGGCCGAGGCGATTCGCGATTCGGTGTTGTTTGTTAGCGGGAAGCTGAATCCCAAACGCGGCGGTCCTGGTTTCGAAGATTTTCAATATCAGGACGCTTACGCCCCGATCTACACCTATGTGACAGCCGACGAACCGGCACTCTGGCGGCGCAGCATTTATCGCTACATCGTGCGTACGACTCCCGACCGCTTTCTTACAACGCTCGATTGCCCCGACACAGCTAACCTAACGCCGAAGAGGCTTACCACCACGACGCCTTTGCAATCACTTGCCCTGTATAACAACGAGTTCATACTCCGGCAGGCTCGTTACTTCGCCGAGCGACTTGGCAGTGAAGCTGGCAAGGATGTGAACACTCAGGTTCAACGAGCCTTTGCATTAGCTTTCGGACGACAACCGTCCGCAGAGGAAGATCGCATTGAGATGGACTTTGTGCAACAGCAGGGCATGTTTGCCCTGTGCCGTTCTCTTTTGAATTCCAATGAGTTCCTTTATGTCGACTGAGATGCCCTACTCCCGACGACAGTTTTTGCAGTCCGCTGGCGGCGGGCTGAGCGGGCTCGCTCTTACCGCAATGCTGAGCGGTGAAGGGCGTGCACAGCCGCATCATGCTCCGAAGGCTCGGCGCGTTATCCAGATTCTCTGTCCCGGAGGAACGAGTCAGGTTGACACCTACGATTACAAGCCGGAACTCGAAAAGCGAAACGGAACTCCGTTTGATCCCGACGGCAATCTGCAGTTCTTCGCCTCAAAGCCTGGCAACTGTCAAGGGAGTCACTGGAAGTTCCGTCAGCACGGACAGTCCGGATTGTGGATGAGCGATCTGTTTCCAAAACTCGCTTCGTGTGTCGACGACATGGCGTTCATTTACTCGATGCACAGTAAGACCGCGTTGCACGGTCCAGCGTGCTTCATGATGAATACCGGATTCACGCTGCCCGGGTTCCCGAGCATGGGATCGTGGGTGACATATGGCCTTGGCAGCGAAGCCGATGACCTGCCGGCCTTCGTTGTATTGCCGGACCCGCAAGGTCTTCCGCCCGGCGGCATCATCAACTGGGGAGCTGGCTTCCTACCCACTGAGCATCAGGCCACGACGCTCGATACGACGAACCCGAAACAGCCCATCGCGGACCTGTTTCCACCAGACAACATGCCGGAAGTTACGCCGGCAGCGAATCAGTCGGGCTTGGACTTTCTCCAGAAACTCAACCGCCTCCAGCAAAAACCCCGCCGTGGTAACAGTGAACTCGACGCCCGCATCAAGGCATACGAAATGGCGGCACGGTTGCAGCTCAGTGCTCCCGAAGTGACCGACCTGAGCAACGAAACCACAGCGACAAAACAGCTCTACAACATCGACGACGCCAATACTGGCCCGTTTGGTCGACAGTGTTTACTGGCAAGGCGACTCGCGCAACGCGGTGTACGTTTCGTTCAAATTTATTGTGGAGCGGAGAATACGACGGCCAAGAAGATTCGCCCCAACTGGGACAGCCACGAAGACTTGCCTCGCGACCACGGCTACTGGGGAGCAGTCCTTGATAGCGGTGCATCAGCGTTACTTAAGGATCTCAAACAACAGGGAATGCTCGACGACACGCTGGTCATCTGCACGACGGAGTTTGGTCGGCAACCAGCCGCTCAGGGCGGCGGAGCAAGGGGCCGAGACCACAATGCCAGCGCTTTCACGGCATGGCTTGCCGGCGGCGGAATCAAAGGAGGAATCGGCTACGGGGCAACCGATGAACTTGGTTACAAGGCCGTCGAGCATCCCACCTACAGCTACGACCTGCACGCAACGGCACTCCACTTGTTGGGTGTCGATCACACGCGGCTGACGTTCTACCACAACGGCATCGAACGACGTCTGACCGATGTCCATGGGCATGTAATCAAGGGACTTTTGACGTGAGCGATTTATTATTCCTGTGTAGTGAACTTCGCCGCAACTCACGAGCGATGCATTCTAGACTCCAAGAATTCCACCACCCGAAATTTGTTTCTCGGCACCCCGAAGAGATCATCAAAAGGTGACAGATGCGTACAAATCGGTTCGGTGAGAATGGAGAGGCCGAAACGCAGATCCTCGTTTGTCCGTTGGAATCCGAAGCGATATTCGTTTAGTCTTATCGCAACCATTAGCTAAAAATGGTCAGGTCTGAACGGAAAGTTCCTCCGTAATCGCCCCTCATTCAAAGCAGATCCGCCGATGTCCATCGATAACGATACCGACACCCCTTACCAACCACCGGAACTGAGCGAGGAACCTGTCGCTAAGCAAGAAACCGCCTCCCCGAAGGCGAAGCCTCATCCGGTTCATTGGTGGGTTCCATTCCTAGGTTATGGGTATATCCCACTCATGATAGGTTTACGGTTCATTAGTGAAGACGGACTCCAATTACTTTTTTTCTCCGCGGACGCGTTACCATTCTTACTTCCCCTGTATGGGTTGATTCTCTTTCTATTCACAGCTGCACGAATCCAACAGGGAACCAACAGCGTGGGCCTCACTCTGTTTCAGATGCTTTCTATACTTCCACCGATATTGTGGGGGCTCTTTTCGATGTTCGCGTTATCGCTACTGTAACGTCCAACCCATTTAAAGCAGTTTGCCCTTGTCCGAAGAAAAAGAAACCGACACCCCCTATACGCCGCCAGCACCAAGCTACGAACCACTCGCAAAGCAAGCAACCGAAGCCAAAGAAGTGAAGCTTCACCCAATCCACTTTGCGACTCCTCTGGCGGGTTACGCGTGTTTCCCATTGTTCATAGGACTTACGTTTTCCGGACCGTACATTAACGCGATCCTTTGGCTACCTCTGCAAGCTTTCAGCTTTCTAATACTTCTCATGGTACCCTTTTATGCGGGGTTCATTTTTTGGCTGACGCTCCAGAGAATCAGAGCTCGAAACAACGGCGTCGCTTTAATCCTTTTTCAGGTACTATCGATAGCTCCACCGCTACTATTGTCGCTAAAAGGGATAAGCATAATGCCCATTCTCGTATGATTGCGAACCCCTGACTTTTAGCGACACATCTCTTTGATACTCGTAATCGCCCAATCCGCGGCTTAGGAAAGTCGCGCGTTAACTGAGATTCTTGGAGGCCGAAGAACAGATACCGTGAAACCGGCTTCCAAATCGACTAACGCGTAACGACCCAAGAAAATCGGCTGGTCCGATTCGCAACGGACTTCGATTCAGCATTGAATGAGCTTGCCACGATGGTTCATCTCCGGTTTGCAGTCGCATTTCATCGTCATTGTGATGCTAATCGCCGTGTGAGGAATTGGCAAAAGCAAATTGAGCAGCGTGCGGCCCATATTGGATGCCTCTGCGGCCGCTGAACGCTACGTACGATTTGGCGAAACAATGTACGAATCTGTCTGTGGAAATGCCGCGAAAATGCGGCTCTAAAGTTGAGTCGCTTTACATCATTGTTGAAAATGCAAGTAACCTATTTGGTTGACCAAAGGGGCTGTCGAAGCAGATACTTGCTACGACACAATGCACCGCCATCGAACGGATCGAAATCATGACGAGAGTACTTAACCGCCGAACCGTGCTGAAAGGCGCCGGTGTCGCCCTGACGCTACCGATTTTTGAATCCGCGCTACCTTGCGGATATAACGCCGGTAAACTTGATAAACCCATCAAACGCATGGTCTGTCTGTCGAACAACTACGGGGTTTATCAGAAGGCGTTTTTCCCGACGAAGGGTGGACGGGAATTTGAGATCCCGTCTACGTTGAAGCCGCTCGAGAAGCACCGCGATGATTTCACAGTCTTCTCCAATCTCGACCATGGCCTTACGGGCGGTCACGCCTGCGTGCCTACGTTCTTGAACGGCATCCGGCCGGATATGGCGGCTGGCTTTCCTGAAGGCAACATCAGCATGGATCAGAAGGCGGCCGAATTCGTCGGCGCCGCTACCCGCTATTCCTCAATGACACTCAAGGTGAAAGAGACTAATCAGATCAGTTTCACCCGCACGGGGGTGCAGGTGCCCGCGATCGATGTAACCGGAATGTACCGCAAGCTGTTCCTCGAAGACTCTGCCGAATTGAGAAAGCAAGGGCAGCTGCGACTGGAACGTCACGGCAGCATTCTGGATACGGTGCTGGACAGAGCCGCTGAAGTGAACCGCGAACTAGGGAAACAGGATCAACGGAAATTCGCCGAGTACCTCAACTCGGTGCGAAGCCTGGAGAAGAAAATCGAACAGCAGCAGCCCTGGCTCGATCGGCCCAAACCAAAGACCGAAATGGCCGAGCCACGTCCCGCTCGCCAGACTGCGGACGAGATGGAAATTATGATGGAGTTGATCGCGTTGGCGATCGAGACCGACTCTACACGGGTCATCACCCTAGCCAGCGGATTTGCCAATGGAGACTTCGGTCTGCAGGGGGGCTACCACGGCTTCTCACACCACGGTGAGCGTCCCGACCACACGGCTGCACTCAAGCTGATCGAAGGCAATCAGATCGCGCAGATGTCGTATCTAATCGATCTGCTAAAAGCTAAGGAAGATCCGATCAATGGCGGCACGCTGTTCGATCATACAATGCTTCTCTTCGGCTGCGGTATGGCGACCGGAACCCACTCGTGCAAGAACATGCCGCTCGTTCTCGCCGGCGGCGGTTTCAGACTGGGTGAACACCGAGTGATGCCCGAAGAAGAACCTCGTCGACTCAAGGCGTGCAACCTGTTGCTATCCATGCTGCAAAACTTTGGCCTTGAGGTCGATCGGTTCGGCACGAGTACCGGCACGCTTGCAGGACTCGAGTGGAGCTGAGCATGCGGAGACTAACTATCCAGGCCGTGATCCTCATCGTGGCGGTTGTCGCAATTGAGACCTACGCCGAGTCACCCTTCGAAAAAGCGCGTCCCTTCCTGAAGCAGCACTGTTTCGCCTGCCATGGTCCCAACCAGCAGAAAAGCGATTACCGCTTCGACACACTTGGGACGGATCTTACTAAACTCCAGACTCTTGAAACCTGGCAGGGCATCTTGGATCAGCTCAACCTGGGTGAGATGCCACCAAGAGAGAGACCGCAGCCGCAGTTCGCGGAAACAGAGAAACTCATCAAAGCTCTGACACCTGTGCTCCGGGACGCCTACGCTGCGCGCAAGAGCACTGGAGGTCAGGCAGTGATCCGGCGGCTGAACAAGTTCGAGCTTCGCAACACGCTGCGCGACCTGTTTTATATCAACCACCCGGATTTTGCCCCCACGGTCGTTTCAGGGGTTTACGATTTCAACGGCAATGGAATCACCGCGCAAAAAACGATCGAGCCAACGCGAAGCTTTCAAGACGACGAAGAGGCCGACGGTTTCGATAACATTGGCCAGCAACTGGTAATGTCCGACTTCCTGCTAAAGATGCTGATCAACGCCGCGGAAAAGACCATTGAGATGGCCACGCACAACGAGCCTCAAAAACTGTTCGCGGCTGAGACATTCACAGCACCCATCTGCACC
>JAYZAR010000344.1:0-11833 GCA_036339635.1 Planctomycetota bacterium
ATACGCGACTCGAGTCAATCGAATCCACGGTTGAACTCCGAGTCCCCGAAGACCTCTTAGACCTGATCGGCCTGCCCAAAGAGAGTGCCCCCTTCAACACCGCGGACCTCGCCGCATGGACGGATCTTCCGCGTTGGAAAACACAGCAGATCGCGTACGTGCTGCGCAAGACGGGTGCCGTTGAAGTGGCCACTCGAAACAGAAATGGAATTGTCTACCGTCGCGCGGGATGACGATTTGAACAGCGCTGATTCGCCGCGAACAAAGCAATCCCAATCGGAACCAAGGCGACATAATCTCCTGCTCCATCCACAAAGCCACTTGCAACGTTTGACCATCGAGCCTTGCCAAGCGATCGCAAACGATAACAATCTTGGTGATCAACCTATCAATCGACCACTTTTTCGAACGATCAACAACTGCCCGCTCATTCACTTGCTGATTCGATCGACTTAATCGTTCGATTCACCATTTCTTTGAATCGTTCACTGTCAGATGCATCACGAAGCTGCGCAAGCGTCGGCAAGGCATCGCGGGCATCAGCACCAACTTTTCCCAATAGGTAGGCCGAGTAGAACCGTCGCCCGCGATCCTCACTTTTCAATGCCTCCAACAACATTGGCACCGCTTCTGGCCCCGCATCATCGATACTCCGCAGTGCTCCGCGGGCGGCATCCCGATCCTCGTCGTTTTGGGACATTCGCATCAGCACAGGTACAGCGGACGTCGCTGCTGGACTGCCGATTTTCCCCAAGCCAGCGGCAGCATCACGACGCACTTTCCAATCCTTATCCTCCAGTGACTGAATTAACAGTGGAACCGACTTTGTCGTATCGGATTCGACGGTTGTCAAACAAGTCACTGCGGCACAACGGATCGTAACGTCGGCATGATTCAATAACGATCCCACTTTCGCCGCGCCATCGCTCGCGTCAGCACCAATTTTGTGCAAAGTCGTTAGCGAAGCCAATATAATTTCTGGATTTGGGTCAGAGAGCAGTTCCAACAATTGGTCCGCTACAGCCTCGGGCGCTGAACCGATTTCACCAATGGCCCAAGCTGACATCGCCCGCGTTTGGTCATCGCCATCATTCAACAACGCGGCCACGTCATTCACGCGATCCGCCGCATCCCCGCCGAATCCAGCAAGAACTTGAGCCGCTGCTCGGCGAACATCTGTAACTTCATCTTGCAAGGCACCGGCGACCGACTGAATCACCTTTGCCTTTTCTACCTTCAATTCTCCCAGCAAAGCAATTGACGCACTACGAACAACGGAACTTGGATCATCAAGTGAAGTCACCAACATTCCCAAAACAACCGTTCGATCGGCATCGTGCCGTGCTACCGCGCGGACCCCTGCAGAGCGAACCTCCGCGTTCTCGTCATCACATAAGTCACGTAATTGGCCAAGGACTTGTTTGGGAAGCTGCCGACATCCCGTCAAAGCGACCCCCACCGCCGTACGCAATTCAGGCGGACCACTTTCTAGCCTCACCGCCAACGCATCGATAGCGGATACGGGCGTCGGATCCATCCCCGCCAAAGCGGATGCAGCGTTCAACTGGACCTGCAACGACTCGTTTTGCAACGCCCCAATCAAACCGGTTGTGGCAGCGGGACCAATCATGGCCAGGGTGCGTGCTAAACGATCGCGTGACTGCTCAGGATCGCTGAATGCTTGCAGCAATGGGGTAACTGCGGTCGAACCAATCCGACTGATCGCCCTGATCACTTCATCGACATCTTCTTTGTTTGATTTCAATGCATCCACCAACGCCGGCAGGCAAGCTGCAGACTTCGATCCCAACAATCCGATCGCGAACGCCGCGGCAGATCGCTCCTCAGCTCGTTCACTACGGACCGCGGCAGCCAGCTGTTTTAACGTGGCAGTAGGATCATCAAGCTTTCGAAGCGCAATCATCGCACCGGTCCGCGCTTCGACGTTATCACTCAAGGCAATTTCCACAATCGATTCACTCAAATCAACTTTTGTTCGATCTGATGCCACCAGCGCAATAATCGCGGCCGCTCGCACGTCCGGCGTCCCTTGCTGGCTCAGTTCGCTCAGTCGATCCTGTACCGATGCGGGAATGGCTTCCGTCTCGGCCAGCGATTTCGCCACGACCGCCTGAATTCGCGGGTCCTCTGAATTCAATGCCGCTCCCAACGCATCGACTGAACGTGAACTCGCGAGTGATTTAGCGGCAGCCAGTCGCACCTCCTCGCTTTCTGAATCGACTGATTCCAGCAGCAACGGAACCACTTGCCGATGTTCTGCAGCCATCCAACCCATGGCATCAATCGCGCCGATCTTAATACGAGTCGAAGAATCTCGCAGAGCTTTGGCCAGCGAATCGACACTCGCAGCACCGATGCGGGAAAGCGCCCATGCGGCGCGGTAGCGACGCTGGTCATTCGATTGTTCCAAATTTTCAATCAGCTTTTCGATCGCAGGCTCAGCGGGAGGACCAATTCGGGCGACGGCCATTGCCGACTGCATCCAGACTTGCTCATCTCGATCTTCAAGGGCTTGGACCAAAGCGTCGATCGCGGGGATCGCGGCAGGCCCGAGTTTAGCAAGCGCATAAGCGGCATCTCGCCGGTCCTTCAGTTCGGCGCTGCCAAGTTGCTCACCATACTTGACGGCCGCCAGTCGATCGGCCTCGAGATCACCGGAAAGCTTTTCCAGACCGGACCGGCGATCACTCGCTGGTGCTTGCGCCGCCAAACGCCCTAGTATTCGCCATTCAGAATTCAGCAAACACGCAAACAACATGCCGATTAACAGCATACTGAATCGATTTCGAATCCAGCTGTTCACGTGAATTCCCCTCGTTAGATTTGCAAACCACTCAGACGACCGGTACTATCACCGACAAAATCGACGGGCGTTCCAAAACGATCGAGCATCGACATGAAGAGATTACAGGCGGGTGTTTCCGGCGCAACCCGAATGTGACGTCCCGAATCAATCGTTCCGCCACCACCACCGGCCAGCAACAACGGAAGATTTTCGTTGTTGTGACGATTCCCATCACTGATCGCACTGCCATAGCAAACCATCGATTGGTCCATCAACGATCCACCCATGACATCAGGCGTCGCCTTCAATCGCTCCAGCAAGTACGCCAATTGCGACACATGGAACTGATTGATCTTTTGTAGTTTTGCGTGCTTGTCAGCATCCCCACGATGATGGGACAAATCATGGTGTCCCTCCGAAACCTCGATCTGCCGATAACTGCGGTTGCTGCCTGCATCAGCGAACATAAAGCTTGCGATACGTGTGCGGTCGGTCTGAAAAGCCAGCACCATCATGTCGCACATCAAACGAATGTGCTCGCCGTAATCACTTGGTGTACCACTGGGAATTGGATAATCGACATCGTCAGACAACTTCGGATCGTCATCGGTGCGTTCGATTCGACGCTCGACTTCACGAACTCCGTTCAAGTATTCATCCAGTTTTGCCCGATCGGCCTGCGCTAATTTAAGCTGTAATCTTTTCGCATCCTCCGAAATGTAATCGAGCATACTTTTGCGCAGTGCCTCGCGACGTTCGGCATTCTTATCTTGCTCACGCGGGGTACCATCACCAAACAAACGCGAAAAAACAAATCGTGGATTGGTTTCTTTGCCAACGGGCGTCGCCTCAGAGGACCAGGAAATGTTGGATGAATACGCGCAGCTGTAGCCACTGTCACAATTCCCAGCGCTGCGTCCTGGTTCGCAACCTAATTCCAGTGAGGGAAAACGGGTCAGATGACCGGCAGCCTGAGCAGCCACTTGATCAACGGAAATCCCCGAGCGAATGTCCGCACCGTTTGTCTTTCGAGGTTGCGAACCTGTTAGGAAAACCGAGGCACTGCGAGCATGATCACCAGCCCCATCACCATTGGCTCGCCCCTTATCATGCGTCAAACCACTGATCACCGTCACATCATCTTGAACCCGTCGCAGCGGGGCAAGTGTCCGCGGCAGATCGAATCCATACCCGAGCCGCTGCGGCGTCCAATCCGGGAGATGCACCCCGTTGGGCACGAAGATAAACGCCATCCGACGTGGAGCTTGGGCCGCCCCCGCGGCCTGAACCGAGGGTGCCAAAGACTCCATCCAGGGCAATGCCAGCGAAACTCCCAAACCACGCAAGACGGTCCGACGACTGATGGGACTGATGCGGATACTCATTTTTTCTCTTTCGCTTCTCGCATTCGAAATGGATCGCTGGTCACGATAGCCGTGACGAGGGCACTCAAACGATAGTCATTCTTTTCCAGCGACTTTACCGCAGCCTTGATCGTACACCGATCGTAAGAACTAAGCCCGCGACCGAGCGCATAGATGGTCATTTTTTCGGCCAAACAGCGACAAAACAGTTGCCGTTTTCGTTGCGACAAAATTTCCATCAATTCCACCGCACCGTTGAATTGCTCGCCACTGGGAAGCTCCCCCGAGGAATCCACGGGATAACGGCCATCTTTTTCGCGGTAAGCACCGATCGCGTCAAAGCTCTCCAAGCCAAACCCCAAGGTATCCATCGTGCGATGGCAGACAGCACATGCTTCATTCGAGCGATGCTGCTCCATCTGCTCACGGAGCGACCCGAGTGTTTCCCCGCCCTCCTCTAACTCCGGAACATTTGCCGGCGGTGGTGGTGGAGGTTCCGCAAGTATGTTTTCCAGAATCCATTTCCCACGCTTGACCGGAGAGGTTCGCGTCGGGTTTGATGTCAGCATCAGGATACTGGCGTGAGTTAACACACCACGCCGTCCCGGCGTTAAAGCAACGCGTTGGAATTCAGCACCCTCGATACCGTCGATGCCATAGTGTTGCGCCAACCGCTCATTGACGTACGAAAAGTCCGCGGACAAAAAGTCAAGCACACTGCGATCTTCGCGAATCATGGATTCAAAGAACAATTCGGTCTCACGTCGCATCGCATCTCGCAACTCGCCATCAAAATCTGGAAACAAATCGGGATCTGGCATCAGGCTCGCCACATCCCGCAACTGCAACCATTGCCCAGCAAAATTATCGACCAGCGCTTGAGATTTGGGATCGGCCAACATCCGCTTCACTTCTGCAGCTAAAACCTCATCCTTCAGCAGTTCCCGCGACTCAGCCAAGTCGAACAACCTCTGGTCCGGCATACTGCTCCATAAAAAGTAAGACATCCTGGTCGCAAGTTCGTAGCCGCTAAGTACTCGAACCCCGTCGACGTCATCGGGTCCCGGATCTCGTTCAACCCGATACAGGAAGTTCGGATTCGACAAGATCGCGGATGTGACGAACGCCGAGATCTCCTGCTGGGAACTGCCACGCATAAATGCCAGTCGCATCAATTCAAACAAGCGATCTTCTTCTGCGTCAGTGATCGGTCGCCTGAAAGCACGCGTCGCCAGTTGCCGAACATTTGCCCGTGCCACCTCGATGATCTGTGCCGGGGACTCTGGCTCGAGTGGCATCAACCGCTTGGCAGCCTGCTCATCGGCAAAGACTTTCGCCGCTACCGATTCCGCTGCGGCCAAGTACTTTTCAAGCAAAATTGGCGGCACGGTCAACACATCGGCCATGTTGTCAAATCCGTTCCCAACGTCGTCGGAGGGAAAGTCATCAGCCAGCTTCAAGTCGAGGCCGGTCAAATCACGGATCGTGTTGTTGTACTCCGATTTGTTCAACCGTCGAATCGTTACCCGTCCAGGATGTCGCTCGGCGGTACAATCAAAACTCGCTAACTCACGCTCAACGGCCGCAACGATGGCAATCACATCATCGGCAGTCGGCTGCGGTTGATCCGCCGGCGGCATCTGATGATCTTTCACTAAGCGAATAATCTTCTCCCACAGCTCATAATCTTCTTGAACATTGGCGGAAGTCTCATAGCGGTCCAACCTGACCCCTCCTTCCGCCTCCTCACCAGAGTGGCAATCGATGCAATGCCTTCCGAGAAACGGTGCGACATCGACTGCAAATGGAGTGGGCTGAGCCCGGGCGGAGCAGAATGAACCAACGACCATTGACGCAGTCACCAGCAAACCGACAAAGGCACGGAAGATCATCAAACGAACCGGCGGGAAAGAGGGACACAAATCAAAGCGTAAAGTTGGGCCACGCGGGCGGGAGTGGACTGTAAAACCGGCGAGGGGGGACACTCGATTCCGGAGCCCTTCATTATCCCCGAACGACAAGGAAGGTTCAAACCCCAACCAAAACCGGCTGCGATGCTTACGCCACGTTTCAATGCCTTCGATCTTAAATGCACCGAGAAAAAATGAGCGAAAACATCCGTTGAAATCGCGATTTCGACCCTTCAGCCGATGGGCAGCAAGGAGGTCAAATCACCACGAAGCCCATCACCCACGAAGCCCACAATTGTGAGCTCTGAGCCTTGCCATACCAAACGAATTTCCCATCGGTCTACACGAACGCGATTCTCCACGATAGAGCGACGGAATAGTGGGAGACAAACATTCACGCAGGGGATGGGGGAGCCATACCCAAAAGACGGCACAGCGGACGCTGGCGAATCTTCCATGCTGCCACGATCACACGGCAGCAAAGGCTCAGGAGAGAGGGGCGAGAAGATGTCCTCGAGTTTTCACTGAAAAGGACAGATCACTTTCTGGGCGGAACGTTTTACATGTAATTCCTGAGTGCGGCGGAAATCCCCCCGAGAACAGCATGGTAGCCGCCTCGGGAACGATCACAATGAGATCGTCGACTTCTGGGTTCATCCAATCAGCAGCCGTCGTTTTTCTACCGCCCGTCCCACCGGTGAGAACAATTCGATGTGGTGGCTGATCCGCTGCATCACCCATTCAATAGTCCTTCTTATTTCGGAATTTTCGCAGCAACAGCCTTTCGAATTCTCATTATCTGGAGGCCGGCTCCCCATTTAAACAGAAATCTGCCAGTTGGACTCGAACGGAGGAATTCCGTATCTTGAAACGTGGGCGGTGTGCAAACTGGACATGAGGCGTTCTGTTTCAGCAATTTCCGCACCGAAAAGAATCCGAGAATGACTGGCTAAAAACACAATACAGAGGCGAATGAGAATGAACGCAGACAACCCTAAACAAGCCCGCACAAGGTTAATGCTTGCGTGCAAGTACTTGATCGCATTGACACTCCCACTTGGCCTGTCCGGATGCACCGCCGAAAAAGACCAAGCATCTGGACCACAACCCAACGAAACCCGAGGAATGGCGGATTCATCATCGCCCGCAGAACCAATGCTGGATATCATCCCAGCGGTTGTTCCAGCGACCAACTCACTCAACATTGGTGATGCTGCCCCTACGATTCACCTGACCAAATTCGTCAAAGGTGAACCGGTTGACTTGGAACAAAGCGATCGAGTCCACGTCATTGAATTTTGGGCGACATGGTGTGGTCCATGTCGTGCAGGTATGCCGCACATTAGTGATTTGCAACAACGGCACGGCGACGATGTCGCTTTCGTCGGAGTCACCCAAGAAGACGAATCGACGGTAACCTCGTTTTTGGCACAAGCTGCGATGGGTGGGAAATCTTGGGATGACGTAATCCAGTATCGACTCGCACTCGATGACGCATCGCAAACGTCGACGAACTACATGGACGCAGCTGGTCAAAACGGCATTCCTTGCGCGTTTATCGTCGGCCGTGATGGGTTCGTAGAATGGATTGGCCACCCCGCTAGGATTGACGAACCACTGCAACAAGTGGTCGACGGCACATGGAATCGCGAAGCAGCGATCAAGGAACTTGAGGCAGAAAAAAGGATGCAAGCGATCGCCGGCAAACTTGGAGGTTGGATCAATGGCCAAGAGTGGGATAAAGCTTTACAGGCATTGCAAGAACTCGAGGCAGAAATCGGCCCCAATCTAAGTCTCTCCATGACCAAACTTTCGATCTTAGAACAGTCGGGAAAAACAGAGGAAGCTGCAACGCTACGATCTGAAGTGATCGAGCTATCGTGGGAAAACTCTCAGGCTCTCAACGAGATCGCCTGGAACATTGCAATCAACGACGGCGATATGGATCTCGCCCTCCGTGCCGCCACACGAGCAAACGAACTCACAGAATCCGGCGATGGTTCCATCGTTGACACACTCGCGCGCGTCTACTACGAGATGGGCGACTTGGATCAAGCCATCGAGTGGCAGCAAAAAGCAGTTGATATAGATGGCGGTGCAAATCCACAAATCACCGCCGCTCTTCAGAAATACAAGGCGGAGAAAGAAAGCCAAAGCTCAGCCGAATAAAGTCGCTCAATACTGCATAATAAGATTGACGAATACACGCCGCCGTCTACAAAGACGGCGGCGTTTTTTTGTGCTGCAGAGTTTGCTCAGCCTGACACACTCAAACCGAACAGATCTCTAAAGCTTTCAGTTGAACCTCAGCCACCCACCGCAAGCGCCAGGCTCCACTACCATAACGCTCCGAGTGTTTGCGAGTCACTCGCAACACCCGCGTTCATTCCGCTGCGATGCAAAACAGGTGCTCTTCCCCGCGAACCAGCAACTCGTTCTCAATGGGTGCAGGCGTGGCATCCACCCCCTCACCCAAATAGTTCGTCGCGACGAGCTCTAATTCGTCGCTATCTTTGATAACGACAATTGTGCCGCTTCGACCGGTTAGATAGACATGGCCGCCGGCAGCGACCGGCGAGGCATAGGTACTATTAATCCCAGGAATCCGACTCGCCGTGAACTTCGGCTCACCTGTCTTTGCATCAAGGCAACTGAGTACACCCAGCTTGGCCTTGTGAAAATAGACCCGTCCGTTTGACAACAGTGGCGATGCAATGTCAGGCGTGTCTCGACTGATCGACCATGCGACTGCATCGGTTCCCTCCAAATCACCCCGCCCGCTCAGCTTGAATGCCCCCATGTACGATCCACGAAATCCACTGCCAACAATGACCAGATCGCCGAGCGACACTGCGGAAGCAACCGGTCGCTGAGTCTGCCCACCACAGCGCCAGAGTTCTTGACCGGTTTCTAAGTCGTAGCCCCGCGCACAATTCTGACCATTGACAACCACTTGCTTTCCATCTTCAAAATCAACAACGAGCGGTGTCGACCAATTCGTCGGCTCATCGCGTTCAGTTTGCCAAACAGTTTTGCCGGTCAATTTGTCCAACGCATATAAATACGAATCTCCCTCGTGATCGTACGGTACCAGAATCTTGTCATCTGCGATCGTCGGTGAACTTCCTTCACCAAAGGTGGCTCGCGTCGTCATCGGTTCAAAATCTGTACGACTCCACTTCAGCTCACCGTCCATCGAATAGCAGTACAGGCCCCGTGATCCGAAGTGGGCATAAACGTGCTGGCCATCTGTACAAGGCGACGCAGACGCAAACCCATTCGTCGAATGTGTCCCTTCGTGTGGCGTCGCCCGCGTTGCAGTTCGCTTCCATAACAACTCGCCGCTATCACGATGAACACAAAGCAAGACAAACTCCAACTTTGGCAGCGCGCCTCCGCGACCACGCCCTCCAAATCTGGAACGTCTCGCTTCTGGTTCAACAGCGTTCCCACCAGCTCGCTCAGGAATTGCCGTGACGACAAAAACTTTGTCTCCCCAGACAACCGGCGAACCGGAACCCCGGCCCGGAATCGCAAGTTTCCACTTGATGTTCTTCGTCGCACTCCACTCGGTTGGTGGCTGAGCGTCGCTAGCCGCACCATTCCCATCCGGCCCGCGCCAGTGCCCCCAGTTTTCAGCTAAGACTTGATTGGACAATAAGAGCAATAAGCCCACGATCGCAAAACAGCTTTTCATGAGATTCTCGAATAATGGAATTAGTTTTTAAGTTGCGAAAGCAAGTAGACTAACACGAAAATTGCTTCCGGTCGCACCGTCGTACGCCAAAGATCGCAACGATCCCCTGAACCGCCGTCGATGCACCCGATTTGAACCCCCAATAATCTCCCGTTAATTCCACCGTTCGGCAAGTCACATCATCACCATGCTCAAGAAATCGTTCATTTTCTCAACGTCTGTCGCATGTCTCCTGCTAATCCTTGGATCCCGCTCATTTGCTGTCGAAAATCATTCAACTCAGAAACCTAATGTCGTCGTTATCTTGGTGGATGACTTAGGCTACATGGACATTGGGGCGAACAACCCAAACTGTTTTTACGAGACACCCAATGTTGACCGTTTGGCGGCGACGGGGATGCGGTTTACCGATGGATACGCTGCCAATCCTGTTTGCAGTCCGACTCGATACAGCCTGATGACGGGCAAGTATCCTTCGCGAATCGATGCCACCAATTTTTTTTCCGGGAAGCGGGGTGGAACGTTCAAATCAGCTCCCTTATTCGACCGCATGCCACTCGAAGAAATCACGATTGCTGATGCCTTGTCGGAAGCTGGCTACGCAACTTTCTTTGCCGGCAAGTGGCACTTAGGTCCGACTGAAGAATTCTGGCCAACGAAACAAGGTTTTGACATCAACCGTGGTGGCCACCGAGGTGGCGGTCCCTACGGCGGCGACAAGTACTTTTCACCCTACGGAAATCCTCGTCTGACGGATGGCCCCAAGGGTGAACATCTACCCGATCGCCTAGCAACCGATACCGCAGCTTTTATCGAACAAAACAAAAACAGACCGTTTCTCGCCTATCTGTCATTTTATTCTGTTCACACACCTCTGATCGGACGCCCCGACCTGGTCAAGAAATACCAGCAGCGAGCAAAACAAATTACTGGTCAAGAGTTTGCTGACGAAGAAACTGTCTACGGAGACAAACAGCGAAAAGTGCGTATCCTGCAAAAACATGCTGTGTATGCCGCAATGGTCGAAGCGATGGACCAAGCAGTCGGCAAAGTCATTGGCCAATTGGAGCAATCAGGTGTTGCGGAGAACACAATCGTCATCTTCACGGGTGATAACGGCGGATTGTCCACATCGGAAGGGTCACCCACCAGCAACCTGCCGCTGCGTGGTGGCAAAGGATGGGTTTACGAAGGTGGAATACGTGAGCCATGGATTGTCCGCTACCCAGGAATCACAAAACCAGGATCCGTGAATTCACAGCCGATTTGCTCCATCGATGTCCTACCCACCGTGGCCGCCGCTGCCGGCATTCAATTCACACACCAAATCGATGGTGTGAATCTACTGCCCGCTCTCCAGGGTAAGCCGCTGGAACGCCGGGCACTTTTCTGGCACTACCCGCATTACAGTAATCAAGGTGGCTTTCCCGGTGGTGCCATTCGAGTCGGCTCATTCAAGCTAGTAGAGCGATACGAAGATGGTCGCATCCATCTTTACAATTTGCGAGAGGACGTCGGCGAGCAATCCGACGTCGCAGACAAGCACACCAAGATGGTGAGCGAAATGCGGAGCGAACTGCACGCCTGGTACAAAGATGTTGACGCCAAGTTTCTGCAAGAAAAAGAAGACCGCAAGCCTTGGTCGCCATGGCAAGCCTCAACAAATTAGCAATTCCTTCGTTGCATCGAAGCCCACGTCTCCAGGTACGAGTTCCCTCCGCACCTAGCGAAACAGGTTTAGAACCTGAGGCCAAACATCAGCTGTTGATCGATCGTATTCATGCGCTCAATGGCACGTAGTGACCATCGAAGATAGCGAAGTCCTTGATACCGAAACAATCGAAGACGAGAGCGGTACCTGGTCGACACTGCTGTGCCGCCAATCGTTTTGGGCAATCAATGCTTTGATTTGGCCAATCACATCATCAGTCGAACAGATTTCCGATTGCGCCGAAAGACATCACCACTAGGTGTTAATTGGACGCAACCGTTGCAATCCGCTGTCCAGCAAAGAACCAATCTCAAGTTCTGACTAGCCCGTTTCACCCAACAAGTG
>JAYZAR010000345.1:0-29879 GCA_036339635.1 Planctomycetota bacterium
ACTCGCTGTCACCTGAATCCGTCCGATTTTGGAGGTTCGCCGGTGTTGTCTGATACAAACGCGATGAAGACGACTCTCATCGCCAAAGCCAAATCGGCCCCGCTGGCATCATCAGCTTTGCCGAGGACCGTCGGACGCAGACGGTCGATTTCGAGAACGACCTGATTCCCGTCTTCACCAAGGCTGGATGCAATGCGCACGCCTATCATGGAGCGGCCATCGGTCGCGGCGGTTTCCAACTTTCGCCGTCTGATAGCGATTCAGCGTACAAACTTGGTCTGGAAAGAACACATTTTGAGCTGGCGGCTTCAGAAGAGTGCCGGGCACATGCCGTGCCCTTGGACAATTACATTCATCATTGCAAAAAAACATTCGTACGAGGAAAATTAAATGAAAAGATCCGCAATGGCATTGACGCTCGTGGCCCTGGTTGGCTTCGTGAGTTTTGCACAAGAATCAGCAAAGAATGGAAACGAGACTCGCGAGACCGAGCGCAAAGAGCAACGACGTGCGGACCGGGGACGCCGTGCATACGACCAGAACAAAATTCCGGTGAAAGATCCCGAGGGTTTCAAGGCCGAGGGAGAACCAGTCTTTTCCGGGCCGCAACCCGGAGAGAAGGTATTAGGTCTTAAAGCAGCTAGTCTTTTTGGAGAGGACAAGGGCAAAGAGATTGATCCTGTCGCTGCCGCCGGTGACAGGCCGCAGATCCTGTTCTTCCAGGATGAAAGCGGCGTCGCCATTCGGGGGCTTTTCGGTGTCGGGAGGGCAATTGGCAATATCGGTCGAAAAACAAACAAAGACTTGCACGTTGCGTGCGTTTTTCTTTCCGACGATCCGGATTCGATCACCAGCCGATACGGGCAATTGTTTCAGCGAATGCGGGAGCAGGGAATCAATGTCGTAGCGATTTCCAAGGACGGACGTGATGGTCCGGGCGCTTACGGACTCAATCGAACTGTCTCGCAAACAATCATCCTCGCCAGGAATGGCAAGGTCACTCGCAATTTCGTTTTTCGCCAGGGCATGCTCACTCCAGATCCACACGTCATAGGTGGCATCGCAGAATTGATCGACGAGGACCGCGAATCCGTGGCAGGCTGGTTGGCCGAGGCCAATGAGGAAGCAGCTCGGATGCGAATGCGTCGGGACAATGATCCCCAGGCCGCGGCAAGAGCGGCTTTGCGCAGAAAGATTGGCGAATTTGTGCAGGCGGGAAAGCTCACTCGGGAGGATGCAAGCGAACTCTACGAGGCCGCATTCCCTGAAGAGGAAATTGCAAGGTGAGAATGGAAAAATGCAAAATGAAAAACGTTCGGTTGCGACGTTTCAATTCTCACTCTTCAGTTTGCAATTGGGTCATTGTCGCAATTCTGGCGTGCACTTTCTACGATCTTGCCATCGCACAAGACGCTGATCGAATCGACTTTCGCAATGATCTGATTCCGATGTTCACCAAGCATGGGTGCAACGCCGGCGCATGCCACGGTGCAGCGATCGGGCGTGGTGGATTCAAGCTTTCGCTATACGGAGGCGATCCGCAATCCGATTTTGAAGCCGTCGTCCGACAGATGAATGGCCGGCGAGTCAATCTGTCTAAACCGGACCAAAGCCTGATCTTCTTGAAGCCCACCGAGTATGTCGAACACGGTGGAGGAGCTATCTTCGATGACGAGAGCGACAGCGCTCAGCTTGTGATCGATTGGATCCAGCAGGGCGCTGGCAGTGAATCGCGGCGTAATCTGTCCAGCGTCGAGATCACTCCAAAGAAACACATTGCGAAGTCGATCGGCGCATCGGTCGCTTTGCGCGCCGTCGCTCGTTACTCCGACGGCACGTCGAGAGATGTGACCCGGTGGACGATCTTCTCGGCGGAGGATCCGTCAGCGGTGGATGTCGATCCAGAATCAGCCACATCTAAAGTCCTTCGCCGCGGCCGACACATCGTTGTTGCCCGTTATTTGAGCAAGGTTGTCCCCATTGAGTTGATTGTGCCGTTGACTGATTCCACGGTCGATTTGTCCGATGAGCCTCGGCATAATTTTATTGACGACGAAATACTCGAATCACTCGCGACGCTTGGCCTGACCCCGTCGCCAACGTGCGATGACGCAACCTATCTTCGGCGAGTCTATCTCAACTTGACCGGTCGTCTTCCGTTGGCGGAGCGAGTGAATGAGTTTCTCGAAGATAGCCGACCCGACAAACGCAAGACGCTCGTCGATGAGTTGCTTCAAGCAGAAGAATTCAATGAATATTGGACGCTGCAGTTGGCAAAGCTGTTGAGAATCCGCCCCCAGCGGGATGACAGTCAGGGAGCCCTGACCTATCACACATGGGTTGCCGACCAGATCAAGGATGACGTTGGCTATCAGCAAATGGCTCGGGAATTGATCATGGCTTCGGGAGATACTCACGAATCCGGCCCGGCTAACTTCTATCGCACCGTATCGGGGCAACGCGAACAGGCTGAATTTGCGAGTGAGCTGTTTATGGGCAGCCGCCTGCGTTGTGCAAATTGTCACAATCATCCGCTCGACCGCTGGACTCAGGATGACTATCACGGTCTGGCAGCAATCTTCGCGAAGGTAGACCGGGGAAGAGTCGTTGGCCAGAAGCCGAACGGTCAAACGATTCACCCGCGGACGCTTGAACCGGCAATTCAGCGTATCCCGGGCAAGCAATTCCTCGCCGAAAACGCAACAGACGGGCGTCGGCAGTTGGCGGATTGGCTGACGGACTCATCCAACCCCTACTTCGCAAAAGCAATTGTCAACCGACTTTGGAAGCAGATGATGGGACGAGGGCTCGTCGAACCGGTTGACGATTTTCGAGATACCAACCCTGCCACCCATCCGGCCTTGCTGGACAAGCTGGCTGAGGACTTTCAAGGTAACGGCTACCGTCTTCGACACACACTACGTTTGATAGCTAATAGCGCGACGTACGCTCGAAGTGCAGATGCCACCATTGAAAACAAAGACGATGACCGATTTTATTCGCACGCAGCTCGTCGCCCACTCGAAGCGGAAGTGTTGTCGGATGCGATTTCGGACGTTTTGGGGATTGCTACTCGGTTTGGGAACGAACCAGATGGCACGCGCGCCGTCATGCTAATCAATCCAAACACGCCATCACGCACGCTCGACATTCTTGGCCGCTGTGGCCGCGAGGAATCCTGTGAGAACACAGCCGGTGCGATCGATGGCCTTCCTCAGAAACTGCATCTGTTCAACGGAGCCTTGCTGAACGCCCGCATCTCCGCGGAAGGTAGTCGTCTAAACCAAATGCACTCCTCCGGCAAGCGACCGATGGAAATCGTCAACGCATTCTATCTGACAGCGCTCAACCGACCTCCATCTGATGAGGAACGCGAGCACTGGGAGGGACAACTGACGCAGCTGGAATCGAACGATGATCAGCGAGCGTTCCTCGACGACTTCGTTTGGGGCTTGATGACTTGTGACGAATTCGTGACGAACCACTAACTGCTGCTCATCCTCGTATGAGGAGTGAGATACGAAGGAAGCGAATATGAATATTCGAAAACGATGTGACGGTGTGACGCGGCGCGACATCATTCGAATCGGCGGTCTTTCCGCTTTAGGGCTCGGCCTCGGCGACTACTTTCGCCTGTGCCGTGCTGGTGCGGCAGAGGCTTCGCGCGTTGCGACAGCGAAATCATGCATCCTGGTCTGGCTGGACGGCGGCCCCAGTCATCTTGAGACGTTTGATCCGAAACCCGATGCACCGGAGGAGGTTCGCGGTCCGCTGGAGACCATTGCGACCAATATCGAAGGTATCCGCGTCAGCGAGTGCCTCGAACAAACAGCCGGAGCAATGGACAAGCTGGCGATTATTCGGTCAATGACCTCTCCACTTGGCGAGCACAGCTTCGGCACCCACTATCTAATGACAGGCTATAAGCCCTCGCCCGCGTTGGAGTACCCGACATTTGGGGCAACGCTTACCCATGTGCGAGAGCGATCCGGCGTGCTTCCACCTCACATTGCAGTTCCAGACTTCAGCGGAAACGTTAGCGGGAATGGATTTTTGCCAACTGCCACTCGCCCGTTTTCCGTAGGCGGCAATCCCGAACGCCCCGATTTCAAGGTTCGCGACCTCGACTTCTATCGAGGGCTAGACCTCACACGTCTTGATCGCCGCCGAAAGATTGTGAATGCGTTCGATGAATTTAGTCGTGCCAAAGACGCCTCGGCTTCCATGAAGTCCGATCCGGATCTTGAACAAGCTTACAACCTAATCGCATCGCCTTCCGCAAAGGGTGCGTTCAAACTGTCAGATGAACCAGAGAGCGTCCGAAATCGCTACGGTCGCAATGGCGGGAACAGTATCGGACAGAGTTGCCTATTGGCGCGACGCCTCATCGAACGAGGAGTCCCGTTTGTCACGGTCAACAGTGGCGGCTGGGATACTCACCAGAACATCATCCAACTCAAACAACGCTATCCGACGGATCGTAACGCGCATTTGCCATCATTGGACCGAGCTCTCAGCGTTCTGATTGAGGACCTATCCGAACGCGGAATGCTGGACGAAACATTAGTCGTCGTGATGGGCGAATTCGGGCGCACACCTAAGATCAACTCCGCTGGCGGTCGCGACCATTGGCCCAATGTTTTTAGTGTCGCGTTGGCCGGCGGCGGAGTTGCAGGCGGACAAATCATCGGCAGTAGCGACTCTCTTGGCGAACTGCCCGACGACAATCCTGTCACGCCTTCGGACCTCGCCGCAACGATCTATTCGCTGCTCGGCATCGATCCCGCTCACGAACTACACACAAGCGACGGTCGGCCCGTTCGTGTCGCGCCGGATGGTGCAACGATCATTTCAGACTTGCTTGGTTAGAATCCCAGACGCACTCCGAGTATCATTCCCTGTGCCGGCCCAAGCATGTTTGCGGACGGCACAGCGGAATGGCCTACGCCGATCGCCGAACAGCAGGAATTGAAAAATGCTAATTGACAAAAGCAAATTCAAGAATGCTTGTTGTGCGCTAACTCTGCATTTTTCATTTCTTACTTCTCAATTTGCATTTTTTAATGGTGCATCCCTTTTCGCGGCTGAGTCTCCGATTACCGCCGCGGCCTTTTTCCCTGATGGAAAATCTGTTGTTGCGGTATCTCAATCGGAATTGCACGTCTACTCTTGGCCGGCATTAAAGCGACAGCGAACGATCGAGACTTCCGCATCGAATCTCCACTGTGTCGAGTTTTCACCAAATGGGGAACACATCGCCATCGGCGGCGGGAATCCGTCCGAGGATGGGATCGTCGAATTACTTTCCTGGCCTGCCGGAGAGCTTTTGAAAAAGTTCGATGACCACAGCGATTCCGTACGGTCAGTTGCCTGGGTCGATGAGACTCGGTTTTTAACCGCAAGTATTGACCGTGAAATCAAACTTTGGGATCTGGAGATGCCGGCCAATCCCATTCTTACCTTCGAAGGCCACTCGCGAAGTATCCATGCCCTTTGCCTGCTCAAGGACAACACAACATTCATTAGTGCCGGAGTCGATCAGTCAGTGCGTGTCTGGGACTTGAACTCCGTAAAACTCATCCGCAGCATGAACCAGCACATCAAACCGATCCACGCGCTGGCCAGGCGTCCTGGTGTGGACGGGTTGCCGATGATCGCCTCGGCCGCCGGTGACCGTACGATACGTTTTTGGCAACCAACCATCGGTCGGATGGTCCGTTACGTACGGCTTGACGCCGAGCCGCTCGATATTGCCTGGTTGCGCGACGGTTCACGACTCGTGGCGTCTTGCGTCGATGGCCGAATCAGAGTCGTGGATCCGGATGAAGTAAAGGTCACTCAAACTCTGCACGCAATCGACGGATGGGCCTACGCGGTTACCATTCATCCTACAGATGGCAGCATTCTGGTTGGTGGCATCAACGGACAGTTAAGCCGCGTGATGCCATGAGCTTGATCACCGCGATTCGTTTTATCCCGACCATTGCTAGTTTGCGGTGCGTGATCAATTTCTTTTCGACGACCTGGTAACTGCCTCGCCCGACGACTAAAGATAGGGACAGGGGCACTGATTTTGGGATAGGCACTGATTTGAGAAGTGGATATCGTTTTGCCCTTGCCCCCTTATCCGAGCCCACCCGTGGAGTTAGTCTCCGCATTCCGGGCTCCTCGTGGTGGGGAACAAGTCATGCCACCTCTCCAACTGCAAGCCCCAATCCATCACCCGAGCGGTCCGCCGCAGATTGATCTCCTTAACCGTTTCCGACCCTGACTCAACGCGCTGCAGAAACAGAATCGCCTCCTGAATATCCGGCGCCAGGTTTACCAGCCACAGGATGTGCATGATGCGGGCTGTGGTGACTGAGCTTCAGAATTCGACGCCGCATGTCTAATTTCGAATCCTATTCAGTCTCCGTGGGACCGGAAGCAACACCCTCGCCACAACTCTCAGTCAAGAAAGGATTTGCGACAAAGTTCCGAAATAGACATGGTTCGAATAGGTCTGCTTTGGGCGTGCTTCCTCCGGTCACGCGAGCGACGACGCTTGTTCGCCGTGGCTTCACTACACAAGATCCACTTCATCGGACAATCACCAACGAGTGGCGTCACTTTATTTATCACTCGACAACCTGAGGAACTCGGCCGCATAGAGCTGTCCGTGTTTATTCTGAGTGTGCGTATCGAAGTGGACCATGTCGCCGATGGACTTGGCAAACTTGCGACTGTCAATGCAGGCGCTTTGCGAGACGCGATTGGGGAGATCGAGAAGGATTGCGTTGATGGCCATCCGGTCGTTCACATTGGATTCCTTGAGTTCGCCGATAGTACAGGCGATGAACGGGAGCCTGGGTCTGTTCAGATCCGAACGAAGCGCTGCGATCAACGCGTCCAGGCGTTCCTGGTATGCGGAGAGCTTTTCTGGCGATGTCGAATCGGATTCGCCCTGCAACCAAAGCGCCGCGGAGATTCGAGCTTTACTCGGTGGAGCCTGCTTCAACGCGAGCCGCGCTTTGCGGACGGTTTCCTCGTAGAGCCTCTGGCCTTTCTGCCAGGCGGCGACTCCTGTGCCGCCGACGGCACAAGGGATCACGAGAATACGCGAATCCGGTCGAGCCTTCGCAACGGCGCGAGCGAATGCGAGCCCCGGACCTACGCCGGCATTGTCTGATCCTGAAAAGTTATTTGGGTCACCGGTCAAATGTAGTGGATGGCGAGCGAGGAAAAATCCGTCACCCGGCTTGTGCATCATCACAATTTGCGGATCGTTCAGTGGCTGGGTGGGCATCTGGCCACGACCTTTCATGTTGGACTGGCCCATGAGCAGGAAGATTTCAAGGCGTTCGGTGTCGCCGGGAAATTTTGTGATATCAGCCGGGATTAGCGGCGTTTTGACGAGGTCGGGTGGCGGCGGCTTTCGCGGTCTTTTACTCGCAGCGGCGGATGACTTCACGGCCGCGAACTCGGTCACGAAGGGGGAGGTTGGCAGACCGGCGGAATTGACGAGGTTGTGTACCGGTTTGTTTCCCCAAGCATAGCGAACGGCATTCAAGGTCACGCCCTCTGGCGCTCGAACGACGACGCGGTTGTTCTGAATACTGGCAGACGCGGTTGTCCAATTGTTGTCGCCGCTGCGGTATTCGAAACCGACTAGCGGTTCCTCAATCGCCCTCAGTTGATCATTGTGTTCGAAGCGGAGCACAACGCCTTTCTCTCCGGCACGAGCACTCTTGAACAATGGTCCCGACCAGGGGATATCTTCACCATAAACCTCGGCGCAAGCCCACAGGGCCAGGCGATGAGCGAAGGCCTGCTTGTTCTTCGGATGCAGCAGGTTCTCTTCGCCCAGATCAAGGGTGACTGCCATGCCTGTGTTAGGAACCAACAAACTGCGCCGCATGGATTCCCGGATGCGGGCCCAGGCCACTTGCCGGGCGGAAGTGAATGGCAATTGCACCCAGGCGAATGGGAAGTTGCCCTGCTCCGAGTGATTCTGACCCCAACGCTCGCGCCAATCCTGGATCAACAATGGCAATTGCGTTTCGTAGAGCGCGCTTTGTTCTTCGGTGAAGGCATTGGATTCGCCCTGATACCAGATGACGCCCCGAATGGCATACGGAATCAACGGATGAATCATGCCGTTGAACAACGTGGCCGGATGATGGTGATGGTCGGCGGGATGGACCGGTTTGCGCGCGGCCTCTGGCTTCGGTGGGCGTTTCTGACTGGCCTTCGCCGCAGCCTGTAATGATGCTTTCCACTTGGGAAACTCCTTTTCGTAGGCCGCCATTGCCGCCGCTTCGATCTCAGGGGTCCAAGCCTTGACCTTTCGTTCCCATGACGTCAGCAATGCTTTGAGTTCTTGGGTTTCTTGTTGCGCCGTGCGGCTGGTCCAGGTCGTGATGTCCGAGCCACCACGTGCCGCCACAATCAGTCCGACGGGAACCTTGAGCTTTCGGTGCAATTCACGACCGAAGAAAAATGCGGTGGCTGAAAACTGTCCTACGGTATCAGTTCCGGCCTTCACCCACTGGCCGGAACTTTGGTTCAATGGTTCGCGGGCCGGTGCGTAGGTAACTGTATGCATGCGAATCAGCGGCAGATCAGACGTAGCCTTTTCATCTTCCGCATCACGGGCGAGATCAACTCGCATGGCCATATTCGATTGCCCTGAGCAAAGCCAAACTTCACCGACGAGCATGTCCTTAATGTGCAGTGCGGCGTCTGCGGCCGAGATGGTGAGCGTTTGCGGCACTGACGAGGCGGTCATTTCCACCAGGGTAACTCGCCATCGCCCATCATTGTCCACCGTTGTGTTCTGTATCTGACCGGCAAAGGTGACCCGAATTTCCGCGCCCGGTGTTCCCGTCCCCCATACCGGAACTTTCATCCCGCGTTGTATCACCGCCCCGTCGGAAAAAAGATTGGCCACTCGCAGTTCGGCCGCTGGCATCGAAGCCGTGGAGGCGACAATGATTAGCATCTGGATTAGAACGGAGGGGCCGATGCGCATATGAAGATCCGATGTAGTGATTGGAGAATACGAGAACGGGATTATCAGCGGTGGTCGCAGTGTAATCGCGCGTTTGGCTTTAGTATTTACTCAATGTGGTGACTGGATTTGCTTACATCCAATCATTGTGGCCAAAGGACGTCCAGCGTGCAGTTCTCGGAAAGCGCGCGTCAAAAGCCGTGGGAATGAGAGTTCGCGTTGGTCACGACGCAAACCGAGCGGCAAACGCGAACGCAATACAAGTCACCCGAAGGCAACTCCGTTCAGTCACTCTCAACTTGCTTCGGTTGGACGCCCGAATTGATTTACGCCGGCGGCCAATTGCCGTCGGTCGTAGACATTGACGACACTTGCATGAATCTAAGTTGTAGAGACCAATCCGGCAATTCTTTTCCACCTCCCCCGCTGCACACCCCAATCCATCAACCCAGCGATCCGCTGTACCTTAATCTTCAATCTTCGTGATCGAGTCCGGCCCTGATTCAACGCGAGGCATGAACAGAATCACTTCCGGAAGATTCGTGGCCAAGTTGGTCAGCCACGTGATGTGCGTCATGCAGGCCGTGGTGACTTGGGCTTAGGAAGCGAGCTCAGATTGATTCTTGATCACGCCGTCATGAATCAGCTGGTCACACTGAATTGCGAGTGCCATGACCCGAGACACACGCTGAATAAGGCGAGCAGGCTTGGTCGCCTCCTCGCCGTCGCGAAAGCATTTGCGTCCAAGACCCTCGCAAGCGATATGGAACTTGCGGCTGATGGCGAGTTTGCCGATCATGCTTACGCCTTACAGCCTTCGCCAGAACCTACCTTCCCTCCCACAACTTCCTATTTCATCGGCCGATGCTCCTTTTGCTTTCGCTGCTCTGGCTGCCACTAATCCTCCTGCTCGAAATCTATTCTCGATATCGATCTGATTTCGCCTAAACAAGACAACTGATCTTTAACGAGTAAACCAGGGGGCCAAATTTACAAAATTCTGCCGTATCGATCGAAGCCAGGGTCGATCGAATCACAGATGAAAGCAACTGTCTTGTACCCCGTGGCGTCAGATGCTGGGGATAGCGACCGACCGATAGATACAGCGTGACGCTGTGGTTCGCCATGAGCCTTCACCATTCATCGATGCCGACCAAACAGCGTACGCCTCTTCTCTAACCTTTGATGACGATTCGTCCAACGCTGGGTGGCGTTACCCCGTTCGGTCAAAAAATTCGCACACTCTTTTTCGCCGTTTGAACACAGAAGTTATTCCTGTGAAGCTTGCTAGATTTTGGGGTGAAAGCAACGCAAATAATTCCGCTCGCTGCTTCGTTGCGGATCGCGGTCTCCTCTTAGACGCAATGGTGATTGCAATAGCCGTGGCAGGGATGCGTGATGCGCAAAACACTCACCAATTTCGGAATTTGCGACGTGTTGACAACCTTAAAATCGTCACCGCCCGTTTCGATCGGTTCCAGGTCAGTGCGATCGTCGTTCATCTGCCAAAAATTTTTTTCAATTGCGTCACAATTTTCTGTTAATTGTGACTTGCTCTATTCCTACAGTAGCGTGCTGGTTTCAGGGCGCGTGCGTCCTTCAAAGCAAAAAGGCATACTCGAATGAATCCAACAACGCTTGAAGATGACAACCGCGTCCACTGCGTTCCCAGGCCCGTCACACCGATTGGCATCCTTGCCGAAAAGTTGCATCGAGTTAGCGACACACTCGGTGCTGGATCGGTGATCGACAGCGAAAGTATCAACGACTTACGCCAGGCAACTGCCTTGGCAACGAGGCTCGATTCCTATGTCGCGGAATGCACAACACCGGAATCTGCTGAGTTGGCGATTCTTGCAAAATCCACCGCGGCCGAAAATTGGGAAGGCCAATTTGATACCGGGCAAACGGAGATACCGCTAGAACAGGAGATGCTCTCGGGCCACGTCGAAGGTCAATTCCTGAAGATGCTGGTAGCGGTCATGGGAGCGACCAACGTTCTTGAGATTGGCATGTTTACCGGGTATTCAGCTCTAGCCATCGCTGAAGGGCTCGATCGAACCGGTCGTGTCGTTGCATGTGAACTCGATCCCTATGCGGCGCGGTTTGCGCGACGCGAGTTCGACCGCTCGCCGCACGGCAACAAAATTCAGGTTGAAGTTGGCCCTGCTGCCGACACACTGCAGAAGCTCGCTCATGCTGGAGATCAGTTTGATTTTGTCTTTATCGACGCTGACAAAACCGGCTACATCGGCTATTTCCAACAACTTATGACGTTGGAACTCCTCTCTCCCGGAGCATTGATTTGCGTCGACAATACGTTGCTTCAAGGCGAAACGTACTGCGAAGGGAACCATTCCGCCAATGGTCGAGCCGTTGCGGAGTTTAACCGCTGCGTGGCAGAAGATACGCGAGTCGAGCAAGTTCTAATTCCGCTTCGCGATGGCATCACCATGATCCGCTTGGTGGACCGGCAGAGCGAATTGGGGGAATCGAAGTGAGCACCGCAGCGAACGTACGGCTCCACCGTCGCGAACAGAGCGTTGCAGCGGATCTTACGGTGAACGGTGAACGCCGAGCAAGTTGGCTTGGGGCGTTGCGAAACGTTGTTTTAGATATTGGAACGATTGCACTGCTAATGGTTCTAATGCCTGTGAACCTGGCTTTGACTTGTATTGCACTGATCGTAAGGCCGTTCTTAAGTGATTATCGAGGTTATCGCCAGCTTTGCGGTGCCGACGCCAAAACCGTTCTAATCAGCGGTGGAAAGATGACCAAGGCATTGCAGATTGCCCGGCTGTTTCGCCGAAGTGGGCACAGGGTAATTCTTTGCGAGACCGCGAAATACTGGCTGACCGGCCATCGTTTTTCTAGCGCCGTAGACAAATTCGTCATCACCGCTGATCCGACGTCACCCGACTATGCCGCATCCTTGTTACGAATCGCTGAACAGGAAGGCGTGGATCTTTATGTTCCCGTGTGCAGTCCCATTGCCAGCCAACATGATTCCGAGGCGATTGAAACGTTGTCGTCGATTTGCAAAGTCATTCATCCGTCGCCGGATAAGATCACGACGCTCGATGACAAATTTCAATTTGCCCGCAGTGCGCAATCACTTGGCCTGAGCGCGCCCAAGTCGTTTCTGATCACAGATCCGCAGCAAGTGCTTGACTTCGATTTCTCATCCGAAGAGCGTGACTATGTCCTGAAGAGTATTCCATACGACTCGGTCCGTCGGCTTGACCTTTCAAAATTGCCATTCGCGAGTGAGGGGCAGACGGAGGCCTTTGTACGTTCATTACCGATCAGTAAATCCAAGCCGTGGGTTATGCAGGAGTTCATTCCCGGAAAAGAGTTCTGTACGCATAGCACAATCCTTGATGGGGAACTTCGCCTGCATTGTTGCTGTGAGTCGTCCGCGTTCCAAGTAAATTACCAGCACATAGAGGATGCGGAGATTGAATCCTGGGTTCGTCGGTACGCGACTGGCATGAACCTCACCGGGCAAGTTTCTTTCGACTTCATTCGTGCCCAAGATGACGGCGGGTTATACGCGATCGAGTGCAATCCGCGGACACATTCGGCGATCACGACTTTCTACGATCACGATGAGGTTGCCGATGCTTACTTCGCTGAAACATCAAGCAAAACTTTGACACCCAAAAGCGATAGCCGCCCGACCTATTGGCTTTATCACGAGTTGTGGCGAATGGTGACTTCGCTCACCAATCCTGTCCGCTTTTGGCAGCGAATTAAGATCATTTTGCAAGGCAAAGAGGCCATTTTCGACTGGCATGATCCATTGCCATTCTTCTTGGTGCATCACTTTCAGATTCCGATGCTGCTGTTGCGGGATCTCAAGTATCGACGTGGTTTTGTGCGTATCGATTTCAACATCGGGAAACTCGTACAGCTCGGAGGTGATTGATGACCAAGTTGCGAGTTCTCCATTTGATTGGCTCAGCGGAAAGTGATTTCTTTCGCGAGTTGTCATTCGCCTACGCGGGTGATTGCCTGGAAGCGACCGATGATCCGTCGCGATACGAAAATCTGATCGCTTGTGTGACCCCCGATGGAAAGTGGCGTTTTACCGACCAATTCTCTCGTGCGATGATCGAGGAAGTTGAGCCTGTGACACTGTCAGATGCAATGCGGATAATAGAATCATCGCAAGTTGACGTCGCGTTGCCGCAGATGTTTTGCATGGCGGGCATGACCGACTACCGCAGTCTGTTACACCTTCTAAGAATTCCTTTCGTCGGGAATTTGGCCCCGACGATGTCGCTTACCGCGGACAAGGCGAAGGCTCGAGCGGTTGTCGCCGCACACGGTGTGCCAGTTCCTGAAGGGGAGATCGTCCATTGCGGCCAAATTCCAACGATCGAATGTCCTGCGGTCGTGAAACCGGTTGACGCGGACAACTCGGTTGGCCTGTCTCTCGTTCGTTCGTCAGAAGAGTATCCGGCCGCAATCGCCCAAGCGAACGAACGTTCGAACCAGGTGCTTGTGGAGCGGTTCATACCGGCGGGCCGAGAAGTTCGATGCGGGGTGATCGATAAGGGGACTTCGCTGGAGTGCTTGCCGCTTCAAGAATACTGGCTTGACGAACAGATGCCGATTCGTGGCTACGAAAGCAAACTGACATCCAATGAGGATGGCGAAGTCGACTTGGCGTCAAAGTACCACCGGCATTCCTGGATCATCGAGCGCGATGATCCAGTCGCTCGATCAGTCGGGGAGATTGCGAAACAGTGTCATGTTGCACTGGGATGTCGAGACTACAGCCTGTTTGACTTTCGGGTCGACCCCAACGGAAGACCATACTTTTTAGAAGCGGGTCTGTATTGCTCGTTCGCACCCAACAGCATCATCACTTCGATGGTTGTCGCGACCGGAAAAAGTTTGGACGCGTTTTTGCATGAGATGCTTTTTCACGCCATCGACCGTGATGTCAATCTGACCGACCCATCGGTCGTCGCGACTCACTCTTAGATTTTTTTTCAGGAGATTACTCGATGTCAGCAGTTTTGTTTGGATCGATTGGAAGCGTTGTTGAAACGTCGGAAGTTCAACGTGCCGCGTTCAACGAAGCGTTTCAAAAGCACGGTTTGGAGTGGCATTGGACTCGCGATGAGTATCAAGCCTTGCTGGTTCATAGCGGCGGACGACATCGTATCGACGCCTATGCAAAAGCTCGCAGTGAAAAGGTAGATGCTGCAGCCATCCACCGGACCAAGTCGGAAATCTTTCAGCAAACAATCCGCGAAGGCAGCTTGCAACCACGTCCAGGCGTTGCCGAGGTGATCCGTGATGCGAAAGATTGTGGTTTGAAAGTTGGTTTGGTCACGACGACCAGCCGCGGCAATATCGAGGCGCTATTGGGCTCAGTCGCGAGGGCTGTTGACGCTCAGCATTTCGATCTGATCGTCGATGTCACACAGGCAGATGAACCGAAGCCATCGCCTCGTTGTTACCAATTTGCGATGCGACAACTGGGCGAAACCGCAGAAACTTGCATCGCGATCGAAGACAACGTGGACGGCGTCGCTTCTGCAAAGGCAGCCGGGCTGACTTGTGTGGCGTTCCCGGGCAACAACACTGCCGCTCATGACTACTCCGACAGTGACGTTTGCACGGAGCAATTGTCCTACGGTTTGTTGGACCAACATCTGGCCGCGAAGACCACTGTTTAAGCGGTCTCCCGTCGGGAAAGGATATGCGCATGTCTCTGCACACCAGGGCTCTTGCACCATCTGGAATCGAGATTGTCGACCAGTCGCTGGGCGATCTCTCGGACGAGCAGGTCGTAGATTTGCGCGCTGCACTGGGGATCCAGGGCTTTGCTGTTTTTCGTAAACAAAAGATCGACGACCAGCAGTTCACGGACTTCCTTAAGCGTCTCGGCCCGCTCACGTTCACGGTGGGCGAACGAGCGGTCGAGAAGCATAGCATGCTGAATGTGGTTTCTAATATCGGTCGCAGTTCGCCGCCACGGAGCGTTTTTCACACGGACACCAGTTACGTGAGTCGGCCACCAGCCTACACCGCGCTGCGTGCCGTTCAGTTACCTAAGTCAGGTGGCGAGACGCTATTTACGGATCAGTACGCTGCATTTGAATCGCTGCCGTCGTGGTTGGTTAAAAGGTTACGTGGGGCACGCGTTCTGCATATTGCATCCGGTGTGACACTGAATGAGTCAGACGAATCGCAGTGTTGGCACCCGCTGTTTCGACGGCATCCCATCTCTGGGCGTGTTGCATTGTTTCTGTCGACTCCCCAGCGGTGCGTCGAAATCGAAGGATATGACAGGAAAATGGCCGAGCGAATCATCGCCGCACTCTACCGGCATTCGATCACACGCAATCCAATTTATCGACATCGTTGGCAACCCGGCGACGTTGTGATTTGGGATGACCGATGCACTTTGCACCGTGCCGACCACTCGCAAGTGCAGGGTGATCGCGTACTTCATCGAGGTTTAATCCGTGGGGACCGGCCCATCGCCGCCTGATCGAAAATTTAATTCAAAATCGCTTCGAGAACTCAGACGAAAAGATACTGCACGATGGATACTACCAAACTGCTCCGGTCAATTGACGCTCTCGTAGCTGATCAGAGTACGAAACGATTTGTCGAAGGCGACGTCGCAGTACTGGTCAGCGAGCTTGCCAGCCATGCGGATGTCAATGCTTTGGTGCAAACGATCGTGCAGGGTGATATTTATTGCGAGGATCTGGCGTACGGCTTTCAGTCTCGAAGTGCTATTGCGGGCTTGTCGGCTGTTCGCATGCTGCGGTCAAGTTTTAGTATGCCGCTGGGACAGTTTACACAGCAGATCGCCATTCTGCTGCGGGCCTTCGATCCGCTGATTGGGAACGATTGGGCTGTTCTTGCCTCGCGTATCCAGGAATCCAGCATATCTCGCTGGAAGACGTTGGATTGCTTGAAGCAAGGCAGCTTTCAATTACAGTACGCAAGGCTGGAACATCAGTTGATAGGTGAACGTCCGCACGCGATTTATCCCACTTCGCCATTTCGCGAGAGCAGCGGCAGCGTGGTTAGCCAAGCCGACTTTCAGCAAGTCGAAGCCTGCATGAGCAGCACAACGCACACATCCATCAAGGTGGTAGAAAATGTGCTTGATGCTGACAACTCGCTGTTGAGAGAATTGTACAAGCCATTGGGCCGATGCATCTGCTTGATCGATGAGAACGTTGAACGGTTTTTTGGCTGGCGTGTCGAATCCTACTTCGCGTCACACGGGATTGAATTCGAAAAGCTTATTTACCGCGCGATGGAAGTCGACAAGGGCATCCGCACGGTAGAGCGAATGCTGGGCGACTTTAAGCATCTCGGTGTTTCTCGTAATGAGCCCGTGTTGATCATGGGCGGAGGCGTGCTCGCCGACACCGGCGGATTAGCTTGCGCGCTTTATCATCGCGGCACGCCCTACGTGATGTTGTCGACTTCAGTCGTTGCGGGTATCGACGCAGGACCCTCCCCCCGAACTTGCTGCGACGGCTTTGGCTACAAGAATCTTTTCGGTGCCTACCATGCCCCAATTCTGTCCATCACCGATCGGACATTGTTTCAAACACTTCGCCCGGGTTGGTTGCGACACGGCCTTGCCGAGATCATTAAGATGGCCACGGTCAAAGACGCCGAATTGTTTGCCGCGCTCGAGCAAGCTGGTTCTGAGTTGATTGACACACGATTTGGGTCACTCGATACACCAGACGAGTCGGTGATTTGCGACCAGTCACGTCAAATACTTGGTCGAGCGATTAAGAGCTATGTGGAAGCTGAGTACGGTAATCTCTACGAGACGCACCAATGTCGGCCGCACGCCTATGGGCATACTTGGTCACCGGGATTTGAGATCCCTGCAGGTCTGTTGCACGGTCACGCCGTGTCAGTCGGAATGGGCTTCGGTGCATTCCTAGCGGAAAAAGAGAGCTGGATTACGGCCGAGGAGCGAGACCGCATCCACCGCTTGATTGCTAGTTTTGATCTCAGCCTATGGCACGATGTGCTGACAGATCGTGACCAAGTTTGGGCCGCACAAGAGAAAATGATCGAAAAACGCGGTGGACACCTCGCTGCCCCACTTCCGCAACACGCCATTGGTCAGTGCGGCTACTTACCTCATCTAACCCAACAGCAACTCTTCGCATCGCTCGCCGATTATCAACAACACTGTCGAACGCTCCCGCGTCGTGGTAAGGGCATTGAAGCCCACTGCCACGATGTTGGATTAGAAGACCCCTCCACCGTCGGCACAAGCTTTACGATCTCGTAGTGACCGTTTGCAACAATGGACACCTCTCTATTCTCTTTCTGAAAATTTGCTCAAGCAGTAGCTGGTAGCCATCGCTGGCGATGATTCAGATGGACCTGTTTGGGCTTACGAATTACCACGGAAGCGTCATTTAATATGACGTCGGTTACTAGCCTGCTGTCAGAGTTAACGAAAAGATCTCGGTTAGACGCGGTTTTTGGTGCACCGATGCATGAAGTTTCTTCTGCGGATTTTTTATCTCCATCGATTTTGTTCCAGATTGGTTTTCCGCGCGGCCAAGTCGATATTTTGACCAATGTATCCGGTATCAGTTTTGACGCAGTTTGGGCAAACCGAATGACTTGGGAGATTGATGGCGTGAATTTATCAAGAAATGGACGTTCGGAGTTGATAACCTATATACGCGCGACCGGCAGACTAATGGATATTGCGGTTTTAGCATTTCTCGAGTCTGTTCAAGACGATTGAATTCATTTCTAGTTGCTTGCAAAAACTTGTTTGCACCGATCGCAAAAGAAGCCGTCTGAAGACCTGTTCGTTTTGCAAGCTGAAGCTGTGTGTCGTTCAGAACATCGTAGTAGTTGAAATCCGATTCATCCGGCCAGACACCGAAAGCAAAACGTTTGTTATAACTCTCAGTCGACAAACAGCTTGTGTAAACTTTCGAAACATAGCTGGTTCGCGGAGGGTTGCTTCGGCGTGCTTCCTCCGGTCACCGCTTGACCATGCACCCCAAGTTGACGCTCAACGGTGGTCGCAAAGCTTTCTCGCAAGCCGCGTTAGAATGTGCTTACTGGCAGTGACTTACGTCGACGGGTGATTGCGTGAGATTTTTTGGGTTGGTCGCCGCTTCTGCTTAAGAGCAGTTCGAGATTGCCAAAGTGCGAACTCGATCGCTTTCACTCTCAAACGCTCACCCATTTTGGACCGCGTAAGTTAGCAAGGTCGCTTTCCGGTGGTGCGGGTGGGACTCGAACCGGGACGAGATCCACTCTGCGAAAGTCAATTTAATATTGAGAGTTCCGCTCTATATTGAAATTCTCGATCAGGGACTTTCACCTCCTCTGTATCAGCGATTGGTTGATTTTCTGATGTGATGAATGCAAAAATGAGGCAGGCTTTCAGGGCGACAATGCTATCGCAGCGAAATGCTACTGACGATGGACAAAGGAGACAGAGATAAGCTCCTTCGGCTGATTTGCAGTCAAATCACTTTGTGCATGTTCCCAGTTTGCCAATTTGTCCTCTAGCCCTGCTGGGTCGTATCCGCCATGCCGGACTTTACTTAATACGATCTCAGTTCAATCGGTGTAGACTCTAACCGGATTGAATGTAAACCAACGCATACCAAAAGGTTCTCTTGAACATCTTGGTTCTCGGCGTGATGAACGGTAGCGAAAGCCTTGTACTAGGGTTTTAAAAAAATGCGTCAGCTCCCATCAACTGTTCTGTTTTTACTGCTGATTGCCAGCTCAACGATCGCTCAGGGTCAGTCACTGAAGTCTGGAGATTGGCCACAGTTTCGAGGAATCAATGCATCGGGTGTTGCTACTGGGTCGGCACCTCCGGTGGTTTGGGACGTCGAGGTAGCAAAGAACATCGGTTGGAAGACAGAAATCCCGGGCCTTGGCCTTGCCTCGCCTATCATTGTTGGCGAGCAGGTCTTCATTCTCACAGCTGTCGGAGATCAACCGGAGCCTAATCTCAGAACAGGTTTGTACGGTGACATTGCATCAGTCGATGATGAAGGGACGCAATCCTGGCAGATTTACTCTCTTTCCCTTCGAACAGGAAAAGTCATTTGGAAGCGAATTCTGCATGCAGGGCAACCAAAGATGAAACGTCACACGAAATCATCCCATGCAAATGCAACTCCTGCATCCGATGGTAAAAACATCATTGTGAATCTGGCATCAGAAGGACTTTATTGCCTTGACATTGATGGTCGTTTCCGCTGGAAAAAAGAACTGGGAGAACTGGATTCCGGTTACTATCGGGAACGGGATGCACAGTGGGGATACGCGAGTTCGCCGATCATCTTCCGTCAAACTGCCATTGTGTTGGCCGATATCCAGGAGCGATCCTTTCTTGCCGCGTACGACCTCCGCAGTGGACGTGAACGATGGCGCATCGATCGCGCTGACGTGCCTACGTGGGGTACACCAACGATTGTGCAAGGACCCTCGTCCAGCGAACTCGTCATCAACGGATACCGCCATAGCGGCGGCTACGATCCCACTACGGGTGCCGAACAATGGAGACTCGATGGCGGTGGGGACATTCCTGTCCCCACACCGATACAAGGGCATGGCCTGATCTACTTGAGCAGTGCACACGGCGAAAGTCGTCCACTTCGTGCGATCAAATCGGGCAGTCGAGGAGACATCAGTTTGACAGATGCAGATGCTCCATCTGAGTCAATCGTCTGGAATCTTCCCAGAGACGGTATCTACCTGCAGACCCCCATCGTCTATGGTCCACATCTATATGCCTGTCGCGGCAATGGTATTCTCAGTTGTTATGATGCCCGCACTGGCGAGAGGTTGTACCGAGAAAGACTAGGTGGTGGTGGAGGATTCACCTCATCACCAATTGCTGCTGGTGGGCGACTCTATTTCACCAGTGAAGATGGTGACGTGTACGTTGTGCGCGCAGGATCAGAGTACGACTTGTTGGCAAAAAACTCGATGGGTGAGATTTGCCTGGCGACACCTGCCATTTCAAAGGGCGTACTTGTCGTCAGGACAAAAAATCATGTTTATGGCATCGTTCAAAAGGCCGATGACGATCGCTTCTTCCACGTTGACTCCATCGTTCGGACACAAAGCAGGTAGTAACGGGAACGCAATTAGGACCGGAGTCCGTAAACGTCTGATCACGAAAATCTTTGAAGAAGCGACTCAACTAGAGAGGGACAAAGAGATAAAGGGAGACAGGAGACAAAGGGGACAGGTATCAAAGGACAAAGACAGACAAAGGGGACAGGCATAAACTTCTTCGGTTGATTTGCAGGCAAACCACTTTGTGCCTGTCCCCAATTTTTTGCCCATCGATTATGGATCTACTTCCCGCAATTCGCGTAGTCGTCCCAGTGTGTCTGAATCAGATTTATTTCCGTTGCATTCGATGTCACCAGATACCGGTATCGTGAAACGTATTCTTTGCTCGGCGTGATTTTGAATGGACCTTCGACCATGGGGGCGAAGCAGAAGTATGGTTTATTGGGATGGATACGAACGTGTTGTGGTGCACGAAAGTTTTTTGGGCTGCAGAAGATGGCGGCCGACACGTCCTGACCATCGATCTTGCCGGAGAAGGCGACCCAATTGGGCCGAGTATGATTGCCCTCCCAACGGTCTTTACCTTCACTGGTCAGATACTGTACGTCGCCCGGGTTAATGCTGTGATCTTTCTTCTCCTTCAGCCACTGATGGTTGCCACGGATCGCCATGCCGCCGTAATGATACTTGGCCAGACTTAACGGTTTGTCTGAGACGCATCGCTGAACGCTGACAACATCGAACAGAAAGTGGTCTTGTGGGGTTTGATGGACGGTGACCGTCCAGACTTCGTGGAGAACATCCACCCACTTTTTATCGTCCTTCACCGTGAACGCGTGTTTGACGCTGAAAGCGACCTTCTGCTCCTCCCGCCTGAGATTCACTACCTCGCGGAATTCGATTTTGCCTAGATCCTTCGCCTGGTTCCAGAAGTCCACGTTCTTTCCGTTGTAACTGCTTTTCACCCACGCAAAGAACAACGCGTGTTGGTGGGCATGATCTGCGGGATAATCGCCTGTGAGTTTCTGACCGGTCGGGGTATAGACCGGATGAATATAGCCGCTACGGCTGAAATACTCTTCCACTCCGTCGGGAATAGGCCTGGCGGTTTTGACGTATTCCAGAACCGGTTTGCCGCGCAGCGTGATACGGATGGTGTCATCCGTATCAGTCAGGATCAGGTCACCGCCGCTCGCAGGCATTGAACCGATGCTGAACGAGCAGACCAGCACGACGATTGATATTGAGAATTGTCTCATTGAGGACGTCTTCCGATTGGTGTCAAAACTTCAAGGCCTTCATCTTTTTCCGCGGGGAACGAATGCAGGATCGACGAAAGGCTTGCGGTCGAGGGTGCTTCCATCTCTGATTAGACGAGGGTCACAGGTCTCTAACGAATTGGGGATGTGCGAATTGGGGACAGGCACGAATTGGAATGCGAATTGGGGACAGGCACGAATTGGCTGGGATGGAATTGACTGCAAATAGGACCGAATTGGGGACAGGCACGAATTGGCGGGGATGGAATTGACTGCAAATCAGCCTTTGAGGTCAATGCCTGCTGATCCGCGAAAAAGCAAGACAAAGGGGACAAACATAAAATCCTTCGGTTGACTTCCAGTCAAATCACTTTGTGCCTGTCCCCAGTTTTTCTGCCCAATTTTTCCCTTGGCGGTCAACAGGATCGGTTTCTTACCGATTTGCTCTTTCAGCGACGCAACTTCGCTCTGCAGCTACTCGATTCGCGACTGTTGCTCGCGATTAAACCAGCCGGCAAGATTGATCAGTATCAACGACCACGGTTGTAAAGCAAATTCCATCGGCGTCTCGGTGGTGAGGCTAATCCAAGGCAATCCTTGGCGTTGGCCGAAATGTAAAACTGCGTGAGCGATCGAGGCTCGTCGTCGTTCGGGTGAGAACGATCGTGGAAATATTATCGACGCACTTGCGAACATCAAATTGTTCAAGATTGACCGATGGTAATCAGTTAAAGCCACCTATTCGCGGTGTTTGTGGCTCGACTGAGTTTTTTGACCCCACTAGATCGATGTGCCTCAGAAACCAAATCGATTTTCACTGCGCCGTGATAATAAGAGCTCCTTGTTGTGCACCAGTTTGCGAAGCATCGCAAACGACGTCCATGCAGCGGACACGTTCGCTAAGTTTTTTTGCTGAACTGCCACGCTGACGGCTTGGTTTACGAGGACCACGCTTACTACTCGTTTTGCGACGACATCGACTCGGCGTAATCTGGTGTGTCGTATTGCGATACGGATTGGTCTGCCGCTCGTTGGTCTTTGTCGGAAATCTCTGTTTCGACGACGACGTTTGCGTTATCAGACCCACATCCAACCAGAGAAGAAAGTAAGAGGCACAGAGTCGTGGGAGAAATGCATCGCTTCATTTTGATGACCTTGGAAGTTCGCAAAGTGGGCTATTGATTCAACTGCTCTGCAATGACTTCACGGGCAGCCCGCGTTCCCAAAGCGCCCCACAATCCGAATGGGCTCTTGGCTCCGGGGCGATTGTTCAGGTGAATGGGCTCGGCTCGTTGATCACCCGCTTCGATCGAATCTGTGATGAAAGTAACGGCGCCGTCCGCCATCAGAACGTGGGCACCGCCTGGATGGCGACTGCTGGCTGGAAGTGATCCACCCCCTTCATCCCAGCGGTCGTAACACAGGTCAGAGTTTGGCGGCGAGGTAGTACTAAAGGCACTGTTGAAAGGAATCCCCCACGCCCACTGTGCACCACGTGTCCAAAGCGATCCAGTTCCGTAAAACGTGCCAGGTCCACTCGGAACCGGGCAATTGGTTCCATCACACCAAAACTGGGGTCTTTCCGGGTCGATGTGACCGGCATCCCTACAGGCAGTTACGAAATTGGGCGCAACGTTATCGATATCTAGAGTCCCGTTTGGACTTGTCGAAATGTCGTTATCTCCAAGATCCGTTTTGATTTCACCCATCATGATCGTGTTCGAAAGTCCGTCGCTAATGCTCTTAAAACTCATATCGGTTCGCGGAACAAAGACGCCACGGCTCGCGGCTTTCGTGACCCGAGCGTTCCAAGTACTGGTCGCAAACCCCGGCACGGCCCAGTTTGCGGGTCCAACAAATGGTTGGTTACAGGTGTCACCGAGGCTTTCGGCGTAATTGGTCCGACCGGCCGCCGGCGCACCTACGCCTGGATCGCTGGGGCAACGAAGAGTGGGAATCTCCGTCCTCCACGGCGTGTAGTCGACGCCGCTGGCGCCGGTCACATAGGCGGGACTAAAGGCTTGAATGGTTGGATAGGGACCCATGGCTGGGAAGTCGATCGCACCGTCTCCATCGAAGTCGTTGGGATTGGAGATCTGTTCCCAAAGACTCTGCTGCTCCATAAAGGGGAGCAGGCCAACGCGTACACTCAGTGCTTGAGAATTGTGCCATCCCGAACGAACCCAACCTGGCTGAGTTCCAAGACGCTTATTGGTGCCGAGTCCGTCCGTGCCGCCTGCATAACGCGGCATTTGCTTGAACGCGGAATGATAGTTATGAATTGCTAATCCGAGCTGCTTCAAGTTGTTGCTGCAGCTCATTCTGCGAGCCGCTTCCCGCGCTGCTTGGACCGCCGGTAATAAGAGTCCAACCAAGACACCAATGATGGCAATCACAACCAATAATTCCACCAAAGTGAATCCAGTCCGTTGTCTGTTTTCTTTTGTCATTTTGAGATCTGGAGGCGAATGTTGTGATCGTGAGCGAAACTGCGAACGGTTGAATTTATACTTTGCGAATAACGGCAACTCACCTTTGCAATCATATCCAGCGAGCAAGCAAAAATCTATCGAAACGGTACCGCCACCCAAGCGTTTACGCTTTTGACTCATCAAGAATCAGATGTCGACGATCTTCTTCAGAGATTTCTCCGCGAATTCCAGAGGCTCCGAACCAGAAAATGAGTCCTGTCACCACGACGATGCCGAGCACGATCCATTCCATCGATGATGGAAGAATTGCAGGGCTTCCAGGTACGATCATCGCGGAAATGATGAACAACGATCCTAGGCTACCAAGATAGGGTAACACCCGCTTTGGCAGCGAAACTGATTCACCAGAGTCACGACGCAATTTTATCAGCGAAAGGGATACGCCTAAAAAAGCGAGCGAGATACACAAAGCGCCGACATTGACAAAAACAAGCACGGCTGGCTTTCCAAGCAATGCTCCGCAGAAAGTAAGCAAGGTGCTAAAGAGGATCGCGGCACTCGGCGTACCGTATTTAGGGTTTGCCCTTCCAAATGAGGCATGAATGATATGGCCTCGTCCCATCGCGAACAGGACGCGACAGCCGGACAGAAAGAAACCGTTCCAACTAGTCAACAAGCCTATCAACCCAACAATCAGAACCAACCGGACCCAAAACAACGAGCCCATCGCCGCTTTGAATGCGGCAGCCGTTGGAAGTGGTTCATCGATGATCGATTTCCATGGTGCGGTCATTCCAACGCTGACAAACACCAGCGCGTAGAAAATCGTTGAGCCGAGGATCGCTAACACCAGCACCCGCCCAAGATGACTTGCCGGAAAGCCTTCTACACGCTCCTCTGCCGCCTGAGGAATCGTATCAAATCCGACATACCAGAAGGGCACTGTCACAAACACCGCCAGTATCCCGCCGAGTGAAGTGCTCAATTCCGAGCTCCCAAACGCGGGAGTCAGATTCTCGGCATCCCCGTAATAAAACCCCGCAAAAACAAAAACGGCCGACAGCACTACCAACAACAATGTGAGCGCGGCTTGAACTCGAGTCGCTAAACCAACACCCAGGAAATTGATCCATCCGACGGCGGCAGTGAACACAAACGCCAATATGACATGCGACCCATAAACCGTCGAACCACCAATGTCATAAAGAGGCCACCAATCAAAATCGAATATGTACGAAATCACGATTCCGATCGAAACGGCTTCAAAGGCGGAAACCGACAGATACCCCAAGGCAAGGCACCAACCAATGAGAAAAGCTTTGTTCGTGCTGAAGGCTTTGTAAGCGTAGGCCACTTCCCCGCCAGTGACCGGCAACACTTTCATCGTTTCTGAGTAACACAAGCCGATGATGACCATTAAGGTTCCGCCGGCCAAGAAAGCAAGCGTCGTCCCAATCGGCCCGGCTTGTTCAAACATTCCCTTCAGTCCCGTGATCCAACCCACTCCGATCATGGAACCGAATGCAAGTGAAAAAAATCCAAGGCGACCGATCGAGCGTTTCAGTTGAGGGCGTTGAATCATGATGAGTGCAATCTGGCGGTTCTATAACTGCGGGCTTCTGTTCTTCCAGGGCAGCGCTCGCTCCAATTGACCAGCAAGCTGAAATAATGTCGATTCATCACCGAAGCGACCATAAAACTGTATCCCAATCGGTATTCCATCTTCGGTTTGATAAAGCGGGACCGTCATCGCCGGTTGCCCAGTCCAATTCGCCAGCGGGGTGCAGGGATTGAATCGAAGAAGCCCTTCGACAACGTCTTTGGCCCACCCGGTCAACGTGATTTTGCCGTGCTCGATTGGCGGTGTGGCGAGTGTGGGGGACAAAATCACATCGTACTTTTGTTGAAAGCTTCCCATTGTGCGTGCGGCACGAAAAAAGGTAGCTCGTGCCTCCTGCAACTCGACAGCCGTGTAATCCGCCGCTACGTCAAAATAATAGCGAGTCACCGGCTCGAGGTCACCGTCGCGAATCTCCCTCCTGAGTTGTCTGAGTCGGGCCAGCACTGTTTGTCGAATCGCAACCAGTACTGTGACTCCATGCGCGTGACGCAGTTTTTCGAACTCAAACCGACCCGCAAAGTCATCTGTGCAATGCTCCACGATATGCCCGAGGGATTCACAGAGTTTTGCCGCTGCATCGACGGCTCGACTGCATTCAGGATCAACTTTCGTCGCTGGCGGCATGGTGGTCACTAAAGCCACTTTTAGTTTTTCTGGTTCGCGGGCTACATCGTCGAGAAAGCGTCCGGCGTGATGTGGTGCGTGGTAGCTATCTCCGATCGCAGGTCCTGATGCAACATCGAGCAGTGCCGCGCTGTCACGAACAGATCGTGTCACGGCGTGAAGTGTCCCGAGGCCGCCCCAAGACTCGAATGTCTCTGGACCAATGGGAATACGGGCGCGTGTTGGCTTCAAACCGAACACGCCGCAGCAGGAAGCGGGGATGCGAATGGACCCGCCGCCATCGCTAGCGGTGGCCATCGGTGCAATTCCGGCCGCGACAGCTGCCGCACTTCCCCCCGACGAACCGCCTGCGGTCCGGTCGAGATGGAAAGGATTCCTTGTTACCCCGCCCAAGGTTGATTCGGTCGTCGGCAGAATTCCAAGCTCCGGAACCCTGGTTCTGCCAAACATGACCACACCAGACTTTCGATAGCGTGAAACCGCGATGCTATCAGCCGCAGACTTGTGCCCGCGAAATAACACCGACCCAAATTCCGCATCAACACCCGCCATCGCGAAACTGATGTCTTTGAGCAAAATTGGAACCCCGCGAAATGGACCATCCGGAAGGCCCGCTCTAATCGACTCTCGAGCTTCTTCTTTAAGCAAGCCGGCGATCGCGTTGATCTGGGGATCGACGGCTTCAGCGCGTGCAATCGCAATTCCCAAGAGTTCGTCCGGTGTCACCTCTTTTTGACGCACCAGTTCTGCCAAGGCGATACCATCGTGTTTGGCAAATTCTTCGGCGGAAATCGAGCGGCGCTCGACGTCCGCCCGAGCTTGTCTCAGAGAGCAAGCCGTGACACAGGTTGTCAATGCCGTGCCGCGTTTCAAGAACACGCGGCGCGAACATTCATGTGATTCCATGGTGGCCCTACTGGAATGAAAACCGGCTTGCTTCGGCGGGAGCAATGCAGCACGGGGATCCGTTTCACCGAAAGCCGGCAGTCGATAAGATAAGGCTGCGACGGCCTTAGTGCGCATCATACCTCCAATTCGTCAGGTAAACCATGCAGACCTCCGTGCAGAACATGGCTAGCGAATCGGCACTTTCTCAAGTCTGGGGTCGGATCAATCCGACACCCATCGTTCGAGGCGAAGGGACCTACGTGTTTGATGCGGATGGTAATCGATTTATCGATTTCACTAGCGGAATCGCTGTCACCGCAACAGGGCACTGTCATCCCAAAATTGTGTCTGCCGTGCAAACACAGGCTAGCCAGCTGATCTTCGGGCAAATGAACTGCATGCTGCCCCAAGCCACGCAGGATTATGCAAATTCGCTGCGGCAGGTCACGCCGGAATTCATGGATACATTCTTCTTCTCCAATAGTGGTGCCGAAGCCGTCGAAGGGGCCGTAAAGCTGGCCCGCGCCTCCACGAAACGCCCCAATGTCATTGCATTCGATGGGGGGTTTCATGGCCGAACAACACTCGCGATGGCTTTGACCAGCAGCAAGGCCGTCTACCGAGCGGGTTATCAACCACTGCCTGCGGGGGTATTTGTCGCTCCGTTTCCTGCTGTATTTCGCCTGGGGTGGGACTTAGAAGTCGCGGTTGATTTTTGCGTGACTCAACTAGAACGGATACTCCAAACCCAATCCACACCCCAAGAAACCGCCGCAATGATTGTCGAGCCGGTGCTCGGTGAAGGAGGTTTTATTCCAGCGCCTCCAAGTTTCCTGCAAGAGCTACGTCGCATCTGTGACCATCATGGAATCCTTCTTATCGTCGATGAAATTCAATCCGGATTCGGACGAACCGGTCAGATGTGGGCTCACGAAGAGAGCGGCATCTTGCCAGACATCATGACGATGGCGAAAGGAATTGCATCGGGTCTACCAATGTCTGCGATTGGAGCCAGTGGCGAATTGATGCAACATTGGTTGCCCGGATCACACGGCGGCACCTACGGAGGAGGATCCGCACCTGCGATGGCCGCGGCACAGGCAACATTAGAAGTAATCGAAGAAGAAAAGCTGATCGAAAACGCGCGACGTCTGGGGCAGTATCTCACGAAGCAGCTTGAGACGCTGATATCAGGATTGAATTACGAGTGCGATGTGCGGGGCCCCGGATTGATGGTCGGTATCGAGTTCGTCCGCGATAACAAACCCGCGAAAGAGTTCGTCGCCCACGTGCAGCAGGAGTGTTTTCGGCAAAAACTAATGCTACTGACTTGTGGAACTGACGGAAACGTCATTCGTTGGCTTCCTCCTCTAAACGTCACTCAGCAACAGATAGACGACGCACTCGCCATCTTTGAGCGAAGCATTCAGTCCAACACATAGTTCTGTAGGTCTCCCCTGACCATTCGCCGAACTAGACGTGGCTCATCACAGCGTGGCTCATCACGAGAGACATGCCGCTTGCGAAGCTGAGTGGAACGTGACTGCCCAATCATCCGGCAGGCACGACGCTCGGATACCCTTTTGCGGCCGAGAGATTCGTCTCACATGTGACCGGGCTTTATGAGCAGGGTTCAATCAGCGAAGTGATCGAGGGTTGCGTAAGACGATGGAAGAGATGGGTGACCAGTAGTCTTGGCGTCTGGGCTACGCAGCTTCTACGACGCGCTCAGTGAGCCCTCGCCTGCCGGTTTGAAGGGAGAAAGAAAAAGGGGGAGATAGGAAAAGGGGACAGGCAATGTCTTATCAAGGGAAAAAGGGGAAAGGGGATAGACACAAACTCGTTCGGCTGATTTGCAGTCAAATCATTTTGTGCCTGTCCCCAATTTGCCCAATTTGCTCCCCAATTTGCACTTCCCTAATTTGCCCATGCCTGTCTCCAATTTGCATTCCCCTTGCTGACACGCTTTGGCGGTCACTTCTTGGATCAGCTCAGGATCGTTCCAGATCTCCCTAATCTATTCAACGACGAATTGTTCGATCTCATTGGCAGGGATCGATGGGGATGGACACTCGCCCCAGCCGCGTTGGTGCGCCCTGCCGCAGACACAATAGCGATACTGCCGGCTGCCCTTGGACGTGTCGGTATGAGATATCATCGCACCAGAAGTAATTACCTCAACGAGGACTGGATCTTGCCTTTGACTGCTAAACGCAGACGTAGATCTTCAGTTCGCTGAGAAGGATCCCTTACACCTAGTCGAGAACTTACTGCATTTCGTTCGGTCGAATTGCTTGCCATCCGTGCTGAGCAAACCGTATTTTTTAAGTGACGGAGCGTCGGCTGAGTTTTTTGACCACACGAATTGGGAGTATTTCTGTGGTCACATCCGATCTCGGCTATCGCGGGGGGGGGGGGAGTCATTCCAATGGGCAAATCTACAGAAACTCAATCCAATGGATTGAACGGTGGAGCACAATTTTCCTATGCCAAATTGGTGTCTTATTCAATTGTGGTTATGCTGTCTCGTTCCTCAAAGCTGACCAACAAGAAACTCGTGTGCCGTGGGTAGGAACCTTTGGGATGAATGAAAAAGAGATCGCGCAGAAAGCGTTAACTATCTCCGACGCGGATGAGCGGTCGTCCTATGTCGAAATGGCTTGCGGCGAGGATGTTGAACTTCGTAGCCGCGTTGACGCGTTACTAATCTCGGCATCTGAGGAGAGTAACGCCAACAAGCTATCAACCGACGAGATGGGTTCCGCGGAAACACTGGCTACCATCGTCGATCACAGTCGCGAGCCTGTGGAACTTCAACGCGATGGAGAAGCATCCAAGCAAAATGAAGTAGAAGCGATCCTTTCAAAATACCTGTCACCGAGTCTGCGGGACGGCTGGCTGGGGAAATTAGAACATTACGATATAGAGAAGTTCCTCGGGAGTGGCGCTTTTGGAGTCGTCGCAAAAGCGTTTGACGAAAAACTGCA
>JAYZAR010000346.1:0-6890 GCA_036339635.1 Planctomycetota bacterium
CTGGCCGAAACACCTCCCTTGGATGAACCAACGCGGCATCGAGCGTTCCAACCGTCACTTGATGGGTACCAATCGGTTTGTGCTTGGTATCCAAAGTCACCAAGTGAAATTCTTCCTGTACACCATCGACAGCAAGGCGTCGAAAAGCTTGATGACAAAATTCAATCGCGTGGTCGGTACTGGTGATTCCTTCCATCGATGCATAGGGTCGATCGGCAAGGGCGATTCGGCGTCCCAACTCGATTCCCGCCATGATCTGCATGTAGCTACTGCGAGTTATCGCTGGTGCAATCTCACGAAGTTCGTCCAGCGTTGCGTCAGCTAGTTCTCGCCAGTGGAACGAGAACTGAGCAGCGATACGTTGACCAACATCCATAGCGGGTTCGGTCGCTAGAGCAACACGGACTAAGACCGACACCAATTCTGCATCACTGAGTGAATTGGCTCCGCACCTCAGTAAACGCCCGCGACTGCTGCTTCGCGGTAGCGACGATGCTCCTCGAGCCTCACAAACTTGGCGATCGATCCATCGAAGTGCTTCATCGATCGGTGGCTTGTTCTGCTGCCATTGATAGACGTGGGTGCCACCGATTTTTGATTGATGCAACAGCCCATCTCGAACGAGTTGCCGCAGCAATCGAGAGACGTGTGCCGGCGGCGTTCCCGAACAATGTGCCTTCGCCTGTTTCGACGAAAAACAATCTAGATCGACCAGCGGATGAATGAATGCTTCAAGTTGTTGCCGACGTTGCCTGTTCACAGAATGCCCCTTTCTGTGTGAGATGCAATGAAAACGCCGCCCCCGTGTCCGAGGCGTCACGTTACAGATTAATGTAACGGAATCACTGCCGCTTGTCCGGATCGGCAAGCCGTACCATTCACCGGACCGAGTGAACGATCAAACAGATTTCAAGCGAACATCGAAAAAGAATGGATCAGGGACAGAGAGCTTAAAATCGGCGAGATGAAAGGACAGACCACGGATGACGCTAGCATATAATGAAACCGCTAGGGCGAAAGAACGCATCGACTTGCGGATTTCGTTGAGGACAGGCAACGCGCCAGGAACAAGGGACGATGTGGCGCGAGCGAGTCACCAACCAATTGCCGATGCAAAAAACCGCTCATAATGTCTTGCTCGCAAAGCACAGCGGAGCTGTCGCCGAACCTCACCCGCGATACCATTACCCGCATCATGGCCGCAATACTGGAAAATTATTGAATCCGAATCACTTCGACTTCAGCAAACTTTCCGGATGACATGCTGGCTCCACCAATTGCCATTAATTTATTACCGGAGAGTGGTAATAGCCGATGGAAGAATCGATCGAGCTCCAACTCTTTAAGCACTTCCCAGGATTCCCCATCGGCCGACAACCTCTGAAGCAGACCACTGTAAGTGCTCGCATAGAGCTGCCCCCCTACGGCAAATGCGGAGCTACCGAATCCATCCATGTCTTCCCCTTCCAAACTTGGACCGCGAGCCCAGCTTTTCATTTTGGGATCGTAGATATCAACTCGCTTGGAAATACTCCCGTTTTCCCCCATGCCACCCAGCACAAAAATTTTTCCGTCGTGCGCGGCGAGCGACAAGGCGCGACGCTGAAAGGGCGGGACAGGCAATGCCCGCCACTGCGGTTGCGGCTGATCAAGATCGAGCACGTAGGCTGATTTGTGCCATTTTGATTCACCGTCTCCCTGCATGCTCCAGCCACCTACGACATAAATTTGATTGCCGAGCACGGCAGCATCAAACGATGAACGTGGCTCGGGAAGCGGAGCCAGTTCGGACCAAATTTTTGTGGTTGGATCGTACGCGGAAACATTCGCCTGTGACCAAAGATCGGCGTCCTCTCCATCCTTGTTTTTGGCGGTAAACCCTCCGATTCGATACAGCTTGCCGCCGTGGGTCACCATGGCAAGCCCTTGCAACCCGGGCCCATCTCCCAACGATTCCCAGGCATTTGGTTTTTCCAAATCGAGCCGCCACAGGGTGTTCGCTTGCGTCTCGGAGCAATACTGGTGGGCCCGACCGGTATGTCCGCCGTAAATGTAAATTGCATCGTTCGTCGCTGCCGCGCCAAAGCTGGTCACCATTTCTGGAATCGCCGGGAACGAGTCTGCAGTCACTGAAATCGACGGTTTCTCCCCCATGGCGTTCACACCAACCAAAGTCAAAAAAACAAAGCCCAACTTCCCAATCAATCGCATCAACATTCGGTCACCTTGATTGCAAACAAAGATTCCATTTTTTACCACAGAAAACCGCTTTGCCAGCCAGCGGACTTCGGCAACTTGGATCGCCCTCTACTATTCTCCGCCGCCGATGATTCCGCAAATCCTCTCTTTGGAGCTTACGCGATCTGACCAAACACTCCAATAGCCAGCCACTCCACTCACACCTCAAATGCGACCGCAATCGGCGTTTTTCAGATTCGATGCCAAACCGCACACATTCTACGAAACACGAATTGATCGGGTCGCAATCACCAAACTAAGACAGCCCGCCTGCCCGCCGTAGACCACCTACTTCGTTCCAAAAATTACTCGGAGCCCTGTCTTATCCCTGTTCCCCTTGCGTCCAGTCCCCCACTGCGTTGCTCTGCGAGAGCCAATCGATCACGGTTTAAATGCCAACACATTGAGAACGGAGATTACGCGTCAACTCGCGAAAAAGAACCGTAACCAAGAAACGCTGGCCCGACTCGCACCATGGAAGTGGTAAACTGTGACGGAAAATATTTCACCGGCAAATTATCACCAACGAAAGAATCGACTGGTTCACTCTGTTCCCTCACTCGTCTGTAAAGTGGGGAACCGATCACAACCACATTCAACTGAAATTTTGTGGTCTGCATCGCAGATCATTCACAATTTGAAACCATCAACACAAACGGACACCATGAAACCAGCTGTCTCGATCCTCTTGCTGCTCTTCGCAACCCTAAACGCCTTTGCTCAGAGTGAGCGGCCCTACGTCGTGATCCATCGCCAAGGTGAAAACAACTGCCACACATTTCGAATTCCCGCAATCACGATCACCAACGATGGAACACTGCTGGCTGTGTACGACATGCGTTACCGCAGTCGCCGTGATCTACAGGGTCACATGGACATCGGCCTGTCGCGATCGACCGACGGTGGTGAAACCTGGGAAGCACCCCGCCCAATCATGGACATGGGGTCCTACGGTGGTTTGCCTGAAGATCAAAATGGATGCTCCGATCCTAATATCTTGGTTGATAAGACCACGGGCGAAATCTTTGTGAGTGCGGTTTGGACTCACGGCCGACCCGGTACACATCAATGGAGAGATAAAGGATCCGAACCGGGACTCGAACTTAGCCAGTCATCACAATTCCTCGTCGTCCGATCGAAAGACGATGGAAAAACTTGGTCATCACCAGAGAACTGGACTGCCAAGCTCAAGAACCCAGCTTGGTATTTGTTCGCACCCGCGCCGGGAAATGGTATCACGCTGACCGATGGCACCCTGGTGATGCCAAGTCAAGGTCGAGACCATACGGGGGCTCCCTTTTCGAATGTCATGTGGAGCAAGGACCACGGACAAACATGGACCGTTTCAAATCAAGCGCGCACTGACACCAGCGAATGCGCAGTCGCGCAACTTTCGGATGGATCCTTGATGATCAACATCCGTGATAATCGCAACCGTACAGATAAATCTGAGACCAATGGTCGTGCGGTCAGCGTCACCAATGATCTCGGCAAAACTTGGTCTGTCCACCCATCGGATCACGGAAGTCTGCCGGAACCCGTCTGCATGGCCAGTTTAATTTCGCACCGCTTAAAAGATGGACGCACGGTCTTGTTCTTTTCGAATCCGAATCACAAATCGAAACGCAAAAACATGACTGTTCAAATGAGTTTGGATGACGGCAAAACCTGGCCAAAAAAAATTGTCCTCGACGAAAAGGGAGGCGCCTACAGCAGCCTAGTCGTGATTGACGACCAAACCCTCGGAATCCTCTATGAATCGTCCCGCGCGGATTTTGTTTTTCAGAAAATCCAGTTCAATGAGTTCGGACTTTGATTGCCTTTCACTGCCGCAAGCACGTCCGACTTTCCGTCTATACTGACGGCAACGCACGCGGCGAAGTGGATAAAAGCGATCGCTGCTTGTATCCGCTCATTCTGCTGCCTCGGATCGAATTCCTCGGTGGGAGGCGGGAAGACAACGCGAATCTGGGCCGCCTGATCCATCATCACGAGCACAATGAATCGAACCGAACGTTGCCTCCTTTCCGCGATCTTGCTTCTGGCGAGCAGCAGCATCACCAGCCTGGCGGATCGAATCGATTATCACTTGATCCGTGGGCGACAGCCAACGATGCCTTCACAAGGAATCATCGAAGGCGAGCACCTGACCCTCCAGGGGAGCTCACGCGTCCAAAATATGGCTGCTTTTGGCCCAAACTGGAGTGGTGATTCACACCTCCTTTGGGATGGCCAAGTCGGGGAAGCCATGACGACCACGTTCACAACACCCCATGCCGGAAAGTTCAAGTTAGAACTTCAATTGACCCTTGCCGCTGACTACGGGATTTTCTCGCTTGTCTTGAACGACCGCGAGCTCCGGAAAGAGATCGATACTTACTCGTCCCGTGTTGAAATCGCGCCAATATTGGACTTGGGCGAGATTCGGCTCGCAGAAGGCACACAGACACTCACGTTCACGCTCACCGGTGCAAACCCACAAGCCAAAAAATACCGAGACCGCGGCTACCTGATGGGGATCGATTATTTGAAATTAACGGCTCTCGACCCACCGAAACCAACACCTTTCGCGAAGCGACCACAAAACAAAGGGCCGTCACTTCCTCCAGAGCGTCGACCCTCCGCCCCGGACCCCAAGATTACGTTTGCCCAAGTGCAGCCAATTATCGAGGAATTCTGTGTCCGCTGCCATGACGGCAAAAATGCAGAGGGCGACATTGACCTAAAAAAATTCCGAACCAAGCATGACTACCTCGACGATATCCAATTGGCCCAGAAGGTGTCCGACGCTCTCGCCTATCACGAAATGCCACCCGCTGATGAGCAACAGGTTCCCGACGCGCGGCACGCACAGCTGTTAGCGTTCTTTGAATCGACGATCGATGAATTCCTTCGATCTTCCGAATCACTTGAACCAACAGTGATGCGGAGAATGAATCGCTACGAATACAACAATGCGGTTAGAGACCTGCTGCAGTTGCGAGGCGATCTTTATCCGCTGCCTGAAAAGACGATCCGTGCAGGCAGCACTTACTTCAATCCGAAGTCGGGAACCATGCCGCCTGTTGTTACAGTTAGCAATCGAGCCCTCGGAAAAAACCAGATCGAACGCCACTTATTAAGTGGAGTGGTGCCATTCGCCATCGACCTTCCTGCCGAACATGGATTCAATAATCAAGGAGAACAGCTAAGCGTTTCTCCGATTTTGTTGGAGAGTTTTCTGAAGCTAGCGAGATCAATTGTCCACGCCCCCGAGTTTGATCAATACAGCCAACTGTCGCAGACATTCTTTCGTCCCCCCGCGGATGCTACTCCTCAACAACTAGCGAATACGGCGCGAGAACGCCTTGCCCCGTTCATGGAGCGCGCATTTCGCAGCCCGGTCAGCGAAGAAACATTGAATCGCTATCTGCATTACTTCGAAGTAGATCTTACCCAAACCAAGTCGTTCACGCGGAGCCTAAAAAATCTTACCTCCGCGATTCTTGCCTCTCCCCGTTTTCTTTATTTGAATGAGGAGAAATCAAACACGGCCAAGGTCCAGCGAATCGAACCCTATGAACTCGCCGCGCGTTTGGCAATGTTTTTATGGAGCAGTATCCCCGACAATCAACTGTTGGAATCTGCTCGCAGCAGAAAACTGCTTGATCCGATCGAGTTGCATAATCAAGTAACACGAATGCTTGAAGATCCGCGTTCACAATCGCTATCTCATAATTTTGCGAGACAGTGGCTCCGTCTAGACCAACTCATCACAGCAACCCCCGATTTCGATCGCTTCGAAACGTATTACGCGCGGATTGGCTGTGAGCAATGGAAGTTTGGGCTGCAAACCATGATTGAACCACTGCTGCTATTCGAAAGCATCATGGTGGAAGATCGCTCGATCATGCTGCTCATCGATGCCAACTACACATTTCGCTCAGATGAACTCCAGTCTTGGTATACGGAGGAGCAACCATTCTCCAAGCGTGAAAATCGCAATCGTTTTAACACCTTTACCCAGACGTTTCGTAGAATCCCAATCAAAACTCGTCGCGAAGGTGGCGTCATCACGTCAGCCGCAGTACTCACCATGACCTCATCCCCATTGCGAACCAATCCGATAACACGGGGTGCGTGGGTTGCCACTGCGATCTTCAATCAACCACCACCACCTCCACCAGACGCAATCCCAGAAATCGAAGCTGACGACCGCGAAATCGAGTCGAAAGGCCTTACCCTGCGTCAACGACTTACCGAACATCAAGCAGACCGCGGTTGTGCATCGTGTCATGCAAAGATTGATCCACTCGGATTCGCATTGGAGAATTATGACGCAATCGGCAGGTGGCGTGATTCTTATCGAACCGGATTGCCAATCGATTCCGGCGGGAAACTCTTCGGCAAAGTCCATTTCGATGGCGTGGTTGAATTCAAGGACGCAATCCTCGATCACCCTGATTGGTTCATGCGGGCATTCAGTGAACATCTGCTGGCCTACGCGTTGGGCCGAGAATTAACGCTAACTGACAAACCAGCAGTCGATCAAATCCTGCATCGAGTAGCAAGCGATCACGGACAATTCTCCACCGTGGTCCACGCAATTACCGAGAGCTATCCGTTCTTACACAAAACGAATCAACAGCGGCAACCAGTACCATGACTGCGAA
>JAYZAR010000347.1:0-11609 GCA_036339635.1 Planctomycetota bacterium
AAGGCTCGGTGGAATGTCGTCTCAAGGGAGTCCGTTGCATCCATTAGTCGCTGACAACTCGCTTGATCAAGTTCACGCTTCGACGTTAACACGCCGAACACAACACCATGAACTCCGATCGACTTTGCGACGCGAATATCCTTGAGCATCGTGTCGATGTCGCTGCTTTGATAGACAAACCCACCATCGTGTGGTCGGATCATCATCATGACAGGGAGCCCCAATTCTTCAACGCACTGTTCGACCAATCCATAGCTTGGCGTTGTGCCACCGCTCGCGAGTGCCCCGCAAACCTCCAACCGATCAGCTCCTCCAGTTTGGGCTGCGACCGCCGATGTGAATGAGTCGATGCAAACTTCGAGTTGAACCGTCAATGGATTGCTCTGGTGAAGGGCGATAAATAGTTGGCTACTTCGCTGGGATACGGCTGGGAGCGGTTACCATGCGGTTGCCCATTTGCTTGTCGTACACGGCATAGTCGAAACCCGGTTGAATGCAGTAGCCACCCGATCTGCCAAGTTTATCAATCGCAATGAAACCGACCTGGAATTCTTTCCAGTCGGGATTTTTCGCGATCACCCGTTCAGTTGCCAAGCGGCACGCGTCTTGGGGTGAATTTCCCTGACGCATGAGTTCGACAACCAGAAAGCTGCCGACGGCGCGGATGACCGCTTCACCAACGCCGGTCGCGCTGGCGGCACCCACTTCGTTGTCAACGTAAAGTCCTGCGCCAATGATCGGCGAATCACCCACTCGCCCCGGCAGTTTCCAAGCGAGTCCGCTTGTTGTGCAAGCTCCCGAAAGGTTTCCCTTCGCATCGATCGACACCATTCCAATGGTGTCATGATTCTCGATGTTCACTTCACGATGTTTGACGGCATCCGGGTGCTCAGCCTTCCATTTCTCCCATTGTTTTATCGACTGGGGCGTCAGGAGTGCTTTCTCTTTGAATCCATTGGCGAGGGCGAATTGCTTTGCTCCTTCACCGACCATCATGACGTGGGGTGTTTTTTCCATGACCAGGCGAGCGACTGAAATCGGATTTTCAATCCCTTTCAGATAGGCGACGGATCCACAGTCGCCGTTTTCATCCATGATGCAGGCATCCAAGGTCACTTGCCCGGAGGCATCTGGCAGCCCACCCCGGCCAACACTGCTAACTTTGGGATCCGATTCGCTTTCGCGGACGCCCACCTCAACGGCGTCGATTGCACGACCGCCTTTGGAAAGGATTTTCCATGCAGCCTCATTTGCCGCGAGTCCGTGACGCCACGTCGATACCACCAAAGGACGCACGGCAGTCGGTTTCGCTTGTGCTCGTGCTGTGATTTGTCCCGCAGCGACCATCGCAGTCGTGCCCATTAGCTGGCGTCGAGAGATCATTGGAATTCCTTTGCATTGTTGCGGCGATGAAAGACTGGAAACGTCTTGTTTTTGTGGACAACGAAATTGCGTATCGCGATTCGGTCAGGACTGGTTTATTCGTAATCGCAGCCGAATGGCATGTTCGGCAGATTTCAAGTGTACTGCGTAAATTTCAAGTGTACTGCGTAAATCGAGCGTCAGAATACGAGCGGATTCGCAACGCAGGGTTTAGGTGTTTCGTCGAGGCCCATTCGATGCGTTGACTCGCCGAGGCAAGGAGATTGAACGCTTGATTCAGGGGTTTCTTGCAGGCTTGCTCGCCTGAGTAGTAGGAGTCGATCCCTGCAAAAGACCCCAATCATACATGTGAAGTTGCTCCGCGTGTGTTTCAGGTGCTTGAGGTTAGAGCAAAATCAAGGAAGTAAGACTTCGTCGATAAAGGGGAGGCTACGGTGGCGTTGGACCGTTGCGCTCATGCTCGTAGAAAAACGTTAGACTGGAGCAGTTCAGGATGTTGTGCAATGATTGCTGCGATTTGTTCTTTTGAATCAATTTGCGTCAGAGGTGTTTCGTTTTTTTAATGACCGCATGCTAATCGGACGGGGTTGCATGTCTGCTTCGCTGGACGGATCCGGCAGCGGTATTCGAGGACGCAACTGAACCGAGAAATGACCTGCCAACCAATCGGTTGGTGCGTCGGCAGCGGACTGCAGTCGCGTTGATCTGGCGTTTGCAGTGAGATCAGCACACCGAAGGGCGTAAGCCAAAAAACGTTTGACCAAATCCATCATCGGAATGCGTTTCACAAGAGTGTGGAATTACTACTTTTTCACGGCGCCGGGCAGGTAGGATGAATTGGACTAGAAGGTCGCCGACCGTTCCACAGCGGCGTCATGAGTTTGTAATAAACTGGTCGTTGATTGAAAATTTTCGGTCCTCAATGCTAGGAAACTGATGAATCGAATTTCCCGATGTTTGTTGTTGGCTACGCTGCTTTGTGGACTATGCGTTGCGACGGTTGCGATGGCAGAGAGACCAAATGTTTTGTTCATTGTTTGCGACGATCTGAACACGCACGTTTCTACCTCTGGATATCCGCATATCAGTACGCCGGCGTTTGATGACCTAGCGGCTGCCGGCATGACGTTTCGTCGCGCTTATTGCCAGTATCCGGTCTGTGGGCCATCGCGGGCTTCGTTTTTACATGGTCTGTATCCTCAGTCAACGACCATTTTGAGTAATACGACCGACATTCGGAATTTGCGGCCGGGAACTGTTTCAATGCCGCAGCGTTTCAAAGAAGCTGGTTATTGGACCGGTTCGGTAGGAAAGGTATTTCACAATACAAAGGTTGATCCGGGTGAGGTTGCGTGGCATGAGATGCTGCGCTTTGAGAATGACGAACTGCCGATGGTGACCCCGATCCGCGAAAAGTTCGAAGCTGATAATGGGCCGATCACCTAGGGAAAGTCGCGGCGTTTGTGGCGATATTTTTATCCTTCGATTGCGAAGCAAACGAAGGGTCAAAAGCCAGGTTGGGGGCCGACTGGGTTGGAAGATGGTCAGCACAAAGATGGAAAAAACGCTCGCCAAATCGCTAAGTGGTTAACAGAAGGCGCGTCCGGCGGCAAACCCTTTTTTATGGCATGCGGCATTCAAAAACCCCACATTCCGTTTCTCGCTCCGGACAAATATTTCGCGATGTATCCGCCAGCGGAATTGAAATTCGCGGCTGCATCTTTGGAGTTCTGGAAGCACGCGCCGGCGATAGCTCGCACCAAGCGGTACGAGGGATTTGGATTTGAATTTGGCGTCGAAAATGATTCGCTTCGACGTGAATATATGCAGGCGTATCACGCTTGCATCTCGTTCATTGACGCGCAAATTGGGCTCATGTTTGATGCGTTACGTCAGTCAGGCCATTGGGATGAAACGATCGTTGTGTTGACATCGGATCATGGCTACTTACTGGGCGAAAAGTTCATGTGGGGCAAAGTCATGTTGTTCGAGACTTGCGATCGCGTCCCGTTGGTGATCCGAGTGCCTGGGCAAACGAAGGCTGGTTCCGCCAGCGTAGGCTTGGTCGAACTTGTTGACCTGTTTCCGACACTCACCGAACTCTGCGGTGTTGCACCCCCAGCCGAGTTACAGGGGCGAAGTCTCGTGCCGATGCTGCGTGACCCGAGCGCACCAGGTAAAGACGTTGCCTACACAGTAGTCATGCGGGGTTCGAAAATGGGAAAAGCGATTCGAACGAATCAATGGCACTACACATTGTGGCCGGATGGTAGCGAGGAGCTCTACGATCTGGTCGCCGATCCGCAGGAGGATACGAACTTGGTGAATTCATCGAAGCATTTGAAAACGCTTGAGGAAATGCACAACCTGCTTCAGCGAGCTGACTCCAACGCGATCGCGCGTCAACGGTGAGGGTTTTGGATTTGGTGCTTGTAACGAAGCTTCAGTAAGCCCCTAAGCGTTTGGATAAAGTGACGATTTTTCCTCGGGGTTCCAAAGGAAGTAGAGCCGCGGCTGTAGAGTAGTGATCTTCGGCTGATATTTTTAGTGTCGTTTGGCCATCTAAAAAGGTCATCTGATTTTCCAGTGATTTGAACGGTGATTGTCTATGAAGATGTTGAATCAACTTGCCCGTTTATAACTGTTGCTAGTGGTGTCTGATGCCAAAGCAGACGATAAGCCCATGTATCGCAAGAACATGGGCCGAACAGCGTTGGTTTAGTCGCCGATTCGCTCCGGCGTTGAACTTCGGTGGACTCGACAGTTGCCACCGTTGACGCCAGCTTTTCACAATTCAAGACTGCAGTTTGACGCTGATTACGAGCCAGTTGCCGCTGCGAGGATGCTGCTCGTCGCTTCGTCAGAATATGATTCGGTCACCGCGTACGATGCGGGGCCGGGAGATCTAAGCTGGGTTTTTCGAACGAATGGCCCGGTGCGATGCGCGCTGGCGATCTGGCAGGACCGTGTCTGTTTTGGGTTTGATGATGGGTATCTCTATTGTTTAGATTTGCAAACGGGAAAGCTAGTTTGGAAGCATCGTGCGGCACCAAGCGATCGTCGACTGGTTGGTAATCGAAGATTGATTTCAGTTTGGCCTGTGCGCGGCGGTCCAGTCGTCGCTGATTGGCGAGTTAATTTTGCCGCTGGCGTTTGGCCGTTCGAGAGAGTGTTCCTCTATTGCCTGGACATTACGACCGGTGACGTTGGCTCCCGGGGGAAAGCCAGGAATTGAAGGTTGACTACTTGCTTGTTGGTGAAGCACTTCAATCGCTTCGTTCTTCGCTTAGAAGCTTATATTCTGTCACTGCGAACAAGAGCACTACCAATTTGACGCCGTCCTTGGATATGGTCCCGCAGTTCTTCACCTTTGCCATTGGCCTTTGCTTAAGCGGTCTTACTATTTTTTGAGGGCCTCGTCTGCGAAAGCGGTTTCGGTGATCGCTCTTGATGGCGTCTGGCAAATGGATCGAGATGGTTGGTGCGGACTCCGTTAGGTTTATTTCGCTTCGCCGGGTGTCGATCCATTTAAGCTCTCTGAGCACCTGCCCTGCCTTTTTCGATGACGAACGAAGCTTTGGTGATGAGCGGTGCGTCTGGTCGATCAACGAATGGGGTGGTTCGGAAATGAGAGGTCCAGGTCTTCGGCGTTAGGTCGCACGAAACATAACCTCGGTTGGAGTTGTACCACTGGACGAACTCATTTTGTTCGGCTGCTCGCACGTATTCAGGGATGATGTTTCCACCGTTACCTCCTGAGGTCATGGAGCTTCCGACCAATTCCGTTCCCACAATCGGCGACTTCGGGTCTTCGAAATCGAGTTGCAAATCGTTCACCCAGTTGACGTGGATATCGCCAGTCAACACGACCGGATTGGGGATGTTGCGTTCGTGAAGGAAACGCAGCAAGCGTCGACGGCTGACTTCATAGCCGGGCCATTGATCCATGCTGTATCGGCGGTCTTCTCCGTCACCTCGATTGAGTGGCGCCATCATCACCTGCTGGGCAAGAACATTCCAGGTTGAGTTCGACTGTAGCAGATTGCTCATCAGCCATTTCTCCTGCTGCTGCCCCAGCATAGTTGCGTTAGAATCAAACACTTTACCCACCATTGGTTTTTGATGGTCGCCGTTGGGCTGGTCTGTTCGATATTGTCTCGTGTCGAGTACGTTGAAATTTGCGAGGCGACCATACTGACAGCCGCGATAAAGTTTCATGTTGGGGCCTTGTGGAAACGAACTGCGCCGCAGCGGCATAAATTCGTAATAGGCTTGGTAAGCATTCATTCGCCGTGCCAAAAAAGACTCAGGGGAAATGCCTTCTTCTTCCGAGACAAGGTTTGCGTAGTTATTGTCAAATTCGTGATCGTCCCAGGTGACGAGCCATGGAAACAGTCGGTGCGTTTCTTGCAGTGTTTTATCGAGCCGGTATTGTGAGTACCGCCTTCGATAATCATTCAGTGACACAATTTCGCCACCAAGATGTTTACGCGGACGCTTTTCCACGCCGGCGTACTCATAGATGTAGTCACCCAAGTGGATGACAAGGTCAAGGTCCTCCTGTTGCATGTGGGGGTAGCCGTTGAAGTAACCCGACTCGAAATGTTGGCAGGATGTAAATGCAAATTGGACTCGTGAGGGAGTGTGGTCGACGCTCGGCGCCGTTCGCGTGCGACCAACTGGACTCGTTTCTTTTCCTGCATGAAATCGATAGAAGTACCAGCGAAAAGGCTGCAGGCCGTCAACTTCGACATGAACCGAATGCCCCAGTTGTGGCATCGCCAGCGCTTCGCCCTTGCGGACAACGTGATTGAATGTCTCGTCGGTCGCGATTTCCCAACGAGTCCTGATTGGTTCGTCGGGAATGCCCCCGTCATCGAGTGGTGTTGTTGCGAGACGGGTCCAGAGTACAACGCCATCCGGTTCAGGGTCGCCTGAGGCAACTCCCAGCAAGAAAGGATTTCCGTCAAACATCGGCTGTTCGTTGACGGTTTGCCCATCACTTCGCAATGCAATCGTTGGGATGGCTGAGACGGAGGCCAAGTGACGCAGGAACTCGCGACGCTGGATACCGTACGTCCGCGATTGGCGAGATTGAATTCGATTGCGCATGGTATTCGCGAGAAATGCTCTTTGCGAGGGTGGACGGAAGGCCGTATTTAAAAAATCTTCTTCGATGCGGAGGTTGTGGCCGAGAGCAGAATGGTTGGTCTGTCCAGGCAATCGATGATCGACTTGTTTACAAGGTAATCGATCGATCGCTTCACTTCACTATAGTTCCAAGGGTTGATCAGCCACGATTTCAAGCCAGATTGATTTCGTTGCTGGCATGGGAACGGTGATGTGAACATTCCCGATCGCCGATCCACCAACCAGTTGGATTTTGGTTGTTGGAAATAGGGATGTCGCAGAAACTTCGACGGTGATTTGTGTTCCTGCCGCATCTTGGCCGACCGGCAGCCACCAAACTTGGCGATTGGGAACACCTTCGTACTGCAGCCAGTCGGCCAAGCCTGCCGGGAACTTCAGCTTGGAGAAATCTGGAACGTCGGTGATCAGGCTCATCTTAAACCTATCAGCCAGGTTATTGTGCAATTCGAACCGCGGCAGTCGGTCCAAGGGAATCGGCTGCCAAGGAAGCGGGGTCGGATCAGGAGCATCAGATCCACCGACGCCGTTTGGATCGGCCAAGTCGGTCAGGTCGATTTGCGGATGGAGCTACGAAAGCGGCATCAACGCAAGCGTTTCTAGGGCGACATCAGAACCCGCGTCCTCCTCTGGCTGCATTTGAATTATCCGCAAAGAAGAGCGTTTTCGCATTGAGGTGACCTCAATGCGAAAAATAGAAATGAAATACGGAAAAACCGGACACCAAATATCCTGAACGGGAGCGTGGAGTCGCGCTACCGGGCAGAAATGGCATGGTTGTTGATGGGTTTGGGAGCCGCTTTGCTGAGACTCTGGCTCTCTCAGCGATTCCTGGTCGGGTGCGGTTCGGCAAAACACCCGATTTCATTAACGTTCTAGGCTTACTGTCGTTCTGAGCTTATTGTTGGGGCGATTTTGTCAGGAACAAGGTGCTGAGACAGGAACAGACGTAGACGTTGGTTGCATCTGCGGTATGTTATCGAACTCAACTTGCTGTCCTGAGAATTGCGGAATAAATGATGAGCGAAAGAATCGTGATGCGAACTGGTGAGTGCTTGATCGCGGGGGGGCCTCCTTTTACGGCGGCTGAGCCAGAGGTGGTGATTGGTGAATTGGACGGTCCAGTGGGCACCGCAATCGCGACGTTGACCGGAAATCAGTCGGCTGGTCACTCCAAGGTTTTTGCGATTCTAGATACTGATATTCAGGTACGCCCGGTAACCTTGATGGTTAGTAAAGTTACGGTGAAGAGTTCGGCTTATACCAATATTCTGATGGGCACCGTGCAAGCCGCAATTGCTAATGGTGTTCTAGATGCGGTGCGCGCGGGGGATCTGCCAAAAGAAAAGGCAAATGATTTTGGGATCATCTGCTCGGTGTGGCTCAACCCCGGCGCGGCCAAGGATGAGAGCCTCGATCATGAAGCGTTGTTCGATATCCATCGCCGCGCCATGGCCCAAGCGATTCATAAAGCGATGAATAGTGAACCAACCATCGACTGGTTGCTGGAAAATCAAGACAAGGTGACCCACAAGTATTACCAGCGCGCACTTGACGCAAAAAAATCGCAAAGCTAGCTGCCAGCCCATCATCAAAGATGACGGTTGACGAATGTCGTGACGAGGAGGGGGAGATGCTCACCTAGTCGCGCTCATTGTTTGCCTCATAGGTCTTGTGCGTCCGGGGAAGTTGGGGCGAGTCGTTCATGCGCGCTGCATTTTTTGAATGGTCGAGGATGCGACTTTTCTCGATGAATTAAAAGCCCACACGTTAGCATCTCCTGATTCGCGCTCGGACACCCAGAATCCCGCTGGGGTCCCCAGAATCCCGCTGGGGTCCCCAGAATCCCGCTGGGGTCCCCTGAATCCCGCTGAGATCCACGCGAAAATCGAACCGTTTTTCAAAACTTTGCGATCGTCTGTGGTGCTTCGGTCTTCCGCGAATTTCTTTCGCGGTATCCCATCGGATCATGTCCGATTTCTGACCACGCATCTTTCCGCTTCCGATCCGATGGGAGAATGTCTTGGTGTCGCACTGTGAAGCGGTGGTGATTAGGGCACGCGTTGGTGATCTGTTTGGAATCACAGCGAGGGGGATTCCTCTTTTGAAACAACTGAGGTGGATTCTGAATTGCTGATGTGGTTGGACCAGACGTGTCCCAGCGTATTTCTATGCTGCTGAACCTTGGCGAATCCAAGTGTGTCAATTCGACTTCGCACGCCATGATTGAATTCGGGTCGTTCAAACGCGTCACTCATTTCCTGTTCAACTTCGACAGAATGAAAGGTCCAGTCCATTGAGCATTCTGCAGCAAGTACTCGGCGAGCTTGATATCGAGCCACGCGATTACCAACAGCGGTTGGTATCAAAAACTTTGGGAATGTACACGAGCGCATTCGAGGATCGTTTTGGCAGACAGCGATTTCCTGTTGATTCCGTTTTGATTGAAAGTCCAACCGGTAGCGGAAAGACGGTGATCGCTCTGCTGGCAGCCCGGTGCATGCAACAGCAGTATGGGATGAGTGTTGGCTGGGTCGCGATGCGTCGAAATCTGTTGAATCAGGCGGCAACCGAGAATCTTAAACGCGGATTCAACGTCGACTTGAAGTTGATTTCGATGTTTGATCGAGATCCACCGAAGGTGGATTTCTTGATTGTCGACGAAGCTCAGCACGATGGTGCTCGAAGTATGGCATCATTGCATTCCCGTATCCGCCCCAAGAAACTGCTCGGGCTGACTGCGACGCCTTTCCGCAGTGACAAAATCAAGCTCTGTTTCGAGCAGGTCAATCGAGATGTTGGAATTGAACAATTGATTCAGGGGGGATACCTAAGTCGATTTCACCACTACACGATCCCGCAGTACACCCCGGCCACCGTGAGCGAGACATTTTTGAGGGAGCGGCGGCGATGGGGAAAGTCATTGCTCTTCTTTCATCGCCTCCAGCAGTGTTTGCAATGTCGTGATCTCTTAGCCGCAGCGGGAGTTCATGCGGAAGTTGTTACGGCAGTTTCCAATCGTGAAAAGCAAATTCGAGACTTTGCGGCGGGGAAAATCCAAGTGCTGATCAGCATGGCGATCCTCTCGGAAGGATTTGATTGTCCGTCCTTGCGGACCGTCTTCTGCCGTCCTTCAGGAAAAGGGTCCACGATTCAGATGTGTGGCCGCGTTTTTCGAAAAGATAAACGCTTGAAGTTCAAACAGGTCGTGCAGTGTGGCAGCACCCGCCACCCGATTACGAAGACAGCCACACCAACCGAGCAGTATTGTTGGATGGATGGTCGCTGGCAGTCATTGAAACTGAACGAAAAGATCACGGCGATCAGTGCGCTTACGCTGCGTTTGATTGCTGACTGTCGTCCACAGTTACCGGAATATGTGATCAAGAACCGCGGTCGTCTCCAGCATATTGAGACTCCTGTTTCCACGAATCACTCGACTGTTGCATTCAACCGTTAAATACCCGAGCATCCTTTCTTTCTGTTTCTTGGAGAACCACTGATCATGACGACGACTTTCCAATATGGTACCGCTCGTGTCCGCGATCTTGCCGTGATGACGGGGGAACGCGGCAAGCAGGGCCTGCCTCGTGTTCACGGCATCGAACTCAATGGCGAGGTGCTGACGCCGACGCGACGCTTCTGGCGTTCATTTTTCAAACGTTTTCAAATCTCCGATTCGATGTTCCGTTTCTTCAGCTACGAGGAGGTTCTGGAGCGTGTTACCGAGCAAAGTCCCTGTGAGCGGTTTCAGTTCTGCATTGAAAGGAAGTCAAATTCGACTAGCAGTTTGCTGGCGGCTACCGCACCCGCTCGTTCGATAACAGGATTTGAAGAGGTCAAATCTCTTTTGGAACGATATGACGGGCAGAATCTCAAGTACTCCAAAGGTGTAATTTCCAGCACCCATGTTCCGACATCGGGCGACGGTGAATTTCAAATCGGGGGAGATGAATTTAAGAATCGATTCGTGCTGGAGACACCAATCGATGGCTATGGCTCGCCGAAGATCCATCTTTCCTTGTTGCGAATGCTTTGCTCTAACGGCGCGGTAGGCTACAGTCGTGCATTTCGCACACAGATCAATACCGGCAAAGATCCTCTGCACGGGATATCGCGGGCGCTCGATACCTACGACAATGATAATGGCTACGCCGCACTTTGGCAGCGATTTGAGAGTGCACAAAATTCTTGGGCGTCAATTCGTGAGACTCAGACGCTCTACTCGTTGCTGTTGGAGATTGGCGCGCGTCATGGTTTTACTAGTGATGGTATTCTCAAACGCTTTTATTCGATGAGCGGCCGGCCGCATGAGCTTTACGGCATGGCAAACCTCGATGCGTTCTCCCAAAAACGTCAACGAGTGTTGCCCGCGAAGTGCCGTGTGTATGATCTGTTGAACTTTGCCAGTGAAGTGGCAACGCACCAATCGACTGCCGCAGCTGGTTTGCAATTACAAGGATACATCGGAAGTCTGGTTAGTGATGAATACGACATGGAGGGAACGGCTGAGCGGGTCACCGATTTTCAAGACTTCTTCGTCGGACTACCCAAGGAACGACGTTTTTCAGTGAACTAGCCGTGGAAAAAGGAAGCCAACGCAGCCTAAGTCGGCTGTATTTAAAAGTGCTGCCATTGAATCAAGTGCCATCAAATGCGGTGCGGTCGAGTGCAGTAGGATCGTTGGGATCTCTCCGTTGTTTGGTGCAAATAGCCCATTGATTGCTTGAGCTTACGCGACCCGGTCTTCGGGAACGTTGTGTTGAAAGTGTGTACTGATGAAACGTAGTGTTTGGCTACTCGGTGCACGGATTGTCACGGCGATTGCGGCGCGTGGGTCGGTTGTTTTTTCGGTGTGCTTTCTGAATAAGGCAGCGGGGGTATTGCGACATCCAGATTCGGGTGCCGCGCTAGCACTGCGTTTCCCAATCATCCGCCTTTGAAAAGTTATGTTGGACCAAATAGCACCGCCATTCCAGTTCGTTCAGCCAATTGGCGTGCTCGACGAATTCGTCCCGAACGTTTGACTCCGACATCCACCTCTTGCAATGCAACCAGATCAAGTTGAGTTTGATTGA
>JAYZAR010000348.1:0-21211 GCA_036339635.1 Planctomycetota bacterium
CTGGCTCGACCAATCGATTCGCCTCAGCAACCAGTGAACTGTCCGACTGCGTTCTCGCCTCAGCCATTTGTCGTAATAACGCCATCAAATCGGGATATCGAAGCCGCCGCTCCGTATTCCCCATCAGGAAAGCGCTCAGCAAGACGGCTGAGACGATCGCAATCAATACCAGCCAGACGTTTCCTCCGCCACGTGGTTCAGAGTTGTTTTGGTTCCGTGGGTTCTCGTCGCTCATTGGCTGCATTGATGTAGGGGTTCGGCCGGCTGGTCGCGGCCCTCGGCTGTCACTATCAGTTAGTCTCGTAGCGCATTCTTGGATCGACTACCTTAGCGGGCAACCACTACCATCTTGGGACTGCTTTTGCGGTGGGTCGTAGGGGTCATGTAGAATCGTCCCCCACTTAGTGACTCCGAAGCGATGCCTTGCGTCACTCGGTGCGACACTCACGTTACGCTAACAGCTTATTTGGGTGGCAATGACGGCCACTGCCTTGAGGTTTCTGGAACTTGTCTAACACACCTTCGGATCGAAACAGCAATTCCCCGGATTTTGCCAAACAACCGGTGAATGTGGCGGTATTGGGTGCGACAGGTAGCATTGGCACTGCCACAATTGACGTGCTGCAAAATCTGAATCGTGTCGATGCACAGCAGGGATGGCATTTGTGGGCCGCCTCCGGCCATCGAAATCTCGACTCGCTCGTCGAATTGGCTCGACAATTTCCGACTCCGCCGAAGCGATTGATCATGTCGGACGTTAAAACGGCCCAAAGCTCACAACTGGTGGACCAATCGGGTGATGAGCGACTTTGCCAAACCAGTATTCAGCAGGGTGCCGAGGCCTTAGTTGCCGCCGCGGAAGCGGAGGAAGTGGACGTGGTTGTCGCGGCCATTGTTGGACGAGCCGGTCTCGAAAGCACACTCGCGGCCGTACGGGCCGGCAAACGAGTCGCCTTGGCGAACAAAGAAACATTGGTTGTCGCTGGCCCGGTTGTGAGTCAGGCGGCTCAACAGAGCGGTTCCCACCTGCTGCCGGTCGACAGTGAGCATTCCGCCATTTTTCAGTGCATTCAGGCTGCCCAGTCACCGCCGAAAAAACTGATTCTTACCGCTAGCGGCGGTCCCTTCCGGACCTGGACGCGGGAGCAGATGGCGGCAGCAACACCCGAATCAGCTCTGGCCCATCCCACCTGGGATATGGGACCAAAAATTACCATCGATTCGGCGACGATGATGAATAAAGCATTGGAAATTATCGAGGCACGCTGGCTTTTTGGCCTGCCGGCGGAAGCCATCGAGGTCGTGGTCCACCCTCAATCAATCATCCATTCGATGGTCGAGTTCGAGGATGGATCAGTAATCGCGCAGCTAAGCCCACCCGACATGCGACTGCCGATCCAATACGCTCTGACCTATCCTCGCAGGCTCCCGTGCACCTCCCCCCCCATGGACCTCACCAGAAGCTGGGATTTAAAGCTTGAGGTACCGGATATGGAGCGGTTTCCCGCTCTACAACTCGGCTTCGAGGTCGCTCGAATGGGTGGCACGGCCGGCGCGGTCCTGAATGCGGCCAATGAGGAAGCAGTCGGACTGTTCCTCGCCGGCAAAATCCGTTTTACTGACATCGCGGATGGCTGCCGGGATGTGCTCCATGCCCACGATTTTGAGTCGAATCCACCTCTCAACCGGTTGCTAGAACTCGATCAGTGGGCCAGAAAACAGCTGCAAACCCGGTTTGGACTGGAATCGAAACGAAGATAGAGAACGCGAACGGTCCAACTTTCGTATTTAACCCAACCAACCAGATTTAATTCCTACATTCTCACGGTTGGCTCATTGAACACCAGGCACGATTGATGTTGATTGATTGGATTCAGGCGGCGCTTCCTCTGGCCGCAACCGACGACGGGGGGATGCTAACTTCGCTGGCCACCAACATCGTGTTGTGGGGTCGAGTCGCCTTGGGCATTGGCCTGGTGATCTTCGTGCACGAGCTGGGGCACTTCGTCGCCGCAAAGACTTTCGGCGTCAAATGCGAAAAGTTCTATGTCGGTTTTGATGTGCCGATCCGGATTGGACCGATCAAGTTTCCACGAACGCTCGGTAAATTTCGCTACGGCGAAACAGAATACGGAATTGGCGTGATCCCCCTGGGCGGCTACGTCAAAATGCTCGGTCAAGATGATGATCCGCGTAAGGCCGAAGAGGAAGCTGCGCGAATTCGCTCAGAAAGTGACGAGGGTGATGTGGCACCCCAATTGGACCCGCGAAGCTTCCCAGCCAAACCAGTTTGGCAGCGGATGATCATCATCAGCGCCGGTGTGGTGATGAACGTGATCACCGGTATCCTGTTCGCCGCGATCGCTTACGGTTTCGGCGTCTCTTACAGTCCGGCAGTGGTTGGGGGCGTGATGCCCGGGGGGCCAGCATGGCAAGCCGGCATCGAACCAGGCGGTCGAGTCGTTTCGGTCGGCAGCTGGCAAGATCAAGACATGCACTTCCGCGAGATGAAACTCGAGATTTTGACTGATGGCCTCGAGAATCCTGACGAACCCATTGGCATGGCGATCCAATACGACGATGAACTGCGTGAATTCGACCTGACGACCCAACCACGTCCCGATCTTAAAGACGCGAGAATGATCGGACTGGCAATTCCAACATCACTCACCTTTGGACCCGAGAAAGCCGCCTACAAAGACTCCATTGCGGAAACCGTCTTCAGCGCCGCCGATGCCGGTGCCACGATCATTGGATTTGATGGCCAAGCAATTAATTCAAACGCCATCGTTCCCGGAACGCCTTTCTTTGATCATCTCTATTCCAACCCCGCCAAGACGATCAAGCTGCTGTTGCGACGGAAAGATGACAGCGAACATGTAATTGAACTGCCGCCCCAACCCGCAAAATCGATCGGTGTCCGTTTCGCCATCGGACCAGTTGTCTCGCTCGTCAGCGGCGGTCCGGCGGAGCAAGCAGGACTGAAAACGGGTGACGTCATCATCGCGGTAAACGACAACGAATCACCCGACGCTTACACCATCGCAACAGAACTGGTCGGGGCAACGAGCCCTGTACGGCTACGATTACGACGTGGAAACAACGGGGATGCCGAACCGATTGAACTGACGATCAATCCAGGCGAGTCCCTGCAAACCATTCCACCAACTCAAAGCATCAGCGGGGAAATCGCTATCAACGCGTTGGGATTGGCCTACGAACCCCTGCCGACGATTGCTTCGACGAATTCGGAGCTTGGGGCAAGTGATTTGCAACCAGGAGACGAGATCCTGGAAGTGAAACTGGCAATTCCCGACGGAGACCAACCAGAGTGGATGAGCGATCCCGTTTTGGAGCGAGTATTCACTCAACTGCGTGAGGGCTGGGAATTTACGCCAACCACCACCCTCACATCGCTCCGCGACGCGATTCAACGACTTCCTATCGGTACCGAATTGATTGTCGAAGTGCAGCGGCCAGCAAATGACAACAAAGTGATTTCGACGACGGCAACCGTGGCAGCCGATGAGACAGTGATGTTCGACCGAGGGTTAGCACTGTCCCCAAGTGAATCGGTCCAACGGGCTGCTTCAATTTCGGACGCGTTAACGCTCGGCGTTAAAGAGGGATATCGGCGGTTCACCGACGTGGTTCGCTTTCTCAAGATGCTACCGCGAGGTCGGATTAAGCTTCGACATGTCGGCGGGCCCGTCGAGATTGTTCGAATCGCCAAGAACGAAGCGGCAAAGGGCATCTCGCCCCAATTGATGTTCTTGACCATGCTGAGCATGAACTTGGCGATCCTGAACTTCTTACCGATTCCGGCCCTCGATGGGGGCCACATGATGTTCTTGCTGTACGAATTGGTGGCTGGCAAACGGGCAAACGAGAAACTCGAGTTTCGGTTAACCGTAGCAGGTTTACTGGCACTTCTGATGCTGATGGCCATTGTCTTCGCGGGAGATATCCTGCGAATTTTCAGCAACTAACGATTCAACTCTGATGAACCAACCCTGGCCCAACAAATTCGGCGACGAACCTTTGCCGAATCAACGCGGGGTTGCGGTGAATCATCCGCAGACCTCAGTCGGCCAGCACAGGCATTACACCGTATTGCAGTGAAATCGCTTCATCGAGTGCGTGACGGGCGTCGGTGCTTACTCATAATCGTGCTGCAGCCTTTGGATGAGTCAGCGAAGAGCAGATTTCCAACCGATCGTGGAATATCCCGATTGAAATCGTTTATGTCAGGAAACCACGTCTAATACCGGGGAACCGCGTCATCGATCTCGATGCTCCACTGATCGATTCCACCAGCCATGCTTTGTGTTTTACTGAACCCGGCTTGTCGCAGCGCTTGCGTAACATGCAGACTTCGCATGCCGTGATGGCAGTGCACGACGATCCGTTGGTCACGACAGTCTTCTAATTCCTGAACCCGTTCGCTCAGTTCACTCATCGGGATCAATCGACTGCCGCCAATTCGAGCGGTATCGAATTCCTGTTGTTCACGAACGTCCAACAGGACGAAGGAATCTTGCGACTGCTGCATTGTGGCAACGGTTTGCACATCCACTTCGAGGGGCAATTCAGAATTGTCTGTCATCTTGTTTCTCGTTTCTGCTCACAACCGGCAATTGGTGATGGGAGTTTCGATAATAGCCGAGGCTCCCAATGTCTCCAGTCTTTCCATCACGTCAATTACATCTCGGCGGGGGACCATCACGCGGACACTGCACCACTGCGTATCCTCGAGCGAGTTGACCGTTGGTGAATCGAACCCTGGCGTGATCGCTTCCGCTTCCGCTAAATGGCTGCGAAGAACGTTGTAATCAAGTAACGAGTAATCCCGGGCGATCACAACACCTTCCAATCTTCTGACGACCCGATCGGCTGTTTCCACATCACGGTCGAAATGATTCTGAATCAGGACGGTCTCGTAATGGTCAATTTCATCCAAAATTCGCAGTCGGTTTGCGGCCAAAGTGCTTCCGGTTTCGACGAGGTCGACAATCGCATCGGCAACGCCAAGTTGGATCATGACTTCGACCGATCCCGAAAGAGAAACCAGATGGGATTTGACGCCAGCATCGGCCAAGTAACGGGACGTAATGTTGGGGAAACTGGTGGCAATTGATTTGTTATCTAGATCTTTCGCTGACTGCAAATCTGCATCGATCGGCACACAAATGGCCAATCGGCAATTGCCGACCCCCAGTTTCATTCGCGTATTGACAGCCATTCCTGATTCTTGGACCAAATCGCTTCCCGTAATCCCCATATCAATGGCCCCCTCAGCGCAAAGCGTGGGGATGTCATCAGTCCGCAAAAAGATCAGCTCAATCGGTATCCCTTTGACGCGAGCAAACAGCCCACGACTTTGGCGGCGAAAGCTCAACCCAGCCTGGCTCAACAATCCACTGGCGATCTCACTGAGTCGCCCTTTACTAGGGATTCCGATACGTAGGTTCTCTGAATCAGACACGTTCGAATCACTCATTCTTTTTCGAGTCGGGTGGCAAAGCAGATCGACTGGCCTTCTCAACCAAACCACTGGTTCCTTCACGTCTCGCCAATTCCGCAGCGACTTCGCTGAGATCGACACCTTTCCATGCTAGTAGGACCATTGTGTGGTAGATCAGGTCCCCAGCCTCATAAACAAAATGTTCACGCCCCTCGTCACCGGTCTCTTCAGCCGCCTCGATCAGTTCGGCAGCTTCTTCAAGTATTTTGCCACCGATCTTCGCCGGGCCACCCTTCAGCAAAGCGGTCGTGTAGGACCCTTGGGGCAACTGCTCGGCGCGATGCCAGAGCATTTCCATCAATCGATCAAGTGAGTCGAGCGTATTGGACATTCAATTGGAGCCAAAAGTTAACGAATCGGCCAAGCCACACCAACATCCTAGGCCTTTCTGGCAATCCGTGCAGACCCTCTAAAAACCGAACTTCAGCCAGTTTCGACTCGAAGGGCATGGCATCACCACCGATTTTTTGTGGCAACCTCATGAATAAGTGATCGATCACGACAAATTACTGGTTCGATTAATTTGATTCTGCCAGCCAATTTGATTCTGCCAGCCGAAAGGGTTCGCGAAGTGAATAGATCATTGAATTTCCAACGGCCTCCCTCGCCCCCAGCCGGAATCACGACAGCAGCTCCGTCGAACCGATCAGCTTTCTGCCGCTACCAGACGATTGAAAGGGGCTTCTGCCTACTCGGCTTTTGGGTACCATCGTCAGGTGTTGACCCCATTCTTCGAAGTAAACCGGGCACCATGATCACAATCGTCGACTACCAAATGGGAAACCTGCGCAGTGTCCAGAAGGGGATTGAGAAAGCTGGGGGCGAAGCCATCATCACTTCCAATCCATCCGAAATTGCCAGCGCAGAGAAATTGGTTCTGCCGGGGGTTGGGGCTTTCGGAGATGCGATTTCCGAGATCCGCAAGCGAGATCTTGATCAGCCAATCGTTGACTTCATTGACTCGGGCCGCCCGTTCTTGGGCATTTGCCTCGGTCTTCAAATGCTGTTCGAACAAGGTTTCGAAAATGGTCAACATGATGGCCTGGGGATCTTCCAGGGGGACGTTGTCCGATTCGAGCTGGCGGATTCAATGAAGGTTCCGCACATGGGATGGAACACGGTCACCAGACAAGCCGATGCTCCCATCCTTACAGAAATAAAGGACGGTACTCATTTCTATTTTGTGCACTCGTATTACGTGCGGCCGAACGATCCAGCAATCGTCGCGTTGCAATGTGACTACGGCATTCCTTTTTGTGCCATGGTTTGGCGAGACAATGTCTACGCCACCCAATTTCATCCCGAAAAAAGCCAGGCTGAAGGATTGAAGTTGCTGCGTGCTTTTAATGAATTGCAACGATCACCGAACACGACAGCTCAATGAGTCCATCAATCCCAACTCTCTCTATTCAATCTTTGGATGGCCGTTTCCGAATCGATTTTCGTTGGGAGCAAGATCGCTACCGGCAATACCTTTGCCTGAATGACGTTTTGGTCGGCAGCAGCCTGGAAGGAGACTCCGATGAAGCTTGGCCGCCATCCCCTCCTATCCAGCAACTGTCCATCGAAACCATCAATGATCAGCCGACCGCACTTGCCGTGGGTGCTGCGGGACGCGGTCACTGGAGTCTCAGTGGGGAACCCGATCCGAATTGTCATTCTGCGATCCAGTTTGAACTTGCCTGCCGTTCCCAAGAAGCCACCCAATTTCTCGGCAGCACTTATGAGTTAGCTGCTTCACTCCATGTGGAACCAATTGACGGGGAAGTTGACCTGGTCGATCGCCAGAGCAACGATGATCCTGCTGCCCGTCAACAAATCACAATTCGCCCGATCTCCATCGACACCACCTGCCGCTGGCGGTACCGAATCGAGCCAACTTGAACGAACACTTGGGACCTTGGCATTCGACCGCTGTTTGAACAGGCAAACCTAGCTGCCGTTGGCAGGCACCTGTCTGAAACGAATCCGGTGATAAAACTGGCCCGTTGATTAGACGGGCGACGGAATCACGCTTAGGCTCATGCGACGGTCAACATTTGCAGAACATCAGCAACTTTGCCGTCATCAATGGCATCTGCTGCCAACTTGACGCCATCTGAAAGACGGTTGGTCTTACCGACAAGCAATAGCGCTGCGGCGGTTCCAGCCAAGACAATATCGCGGTGGGGCCCCGGCGTTCCCGCCAGAATCTGCCGAATGATGGTGGCACTCTCCTCTGGATCGGCAGCAGCAAGTGCTTCTTGGCCGACTGGTGGCAGGCCAAAATCGGTTGGCGACCAGTCCGACGTATTTCTCCCGCCACCGCTGACCTCAATCACATGGGTTAAACCATCGAGTGAAACTTCGTCCTGACCATCAGCTGCGTGAACGACGAAGCTGCGGGCGGTCCCGAGCTTGGCAAGTGCAGCGGACACTTTTTCCTGAGCTTCGGCTGTAGAAGCGCCTAACAATTGGTGGGTAGCGCCAGCCGGATTGCAGAGCGGACCGAGTAGGTTGAACAAAGTCTTGACTCCTAGCTTGCGTCGAACGCCGACGACGTGACGCATCGCGGGATGTAATTTTGGCGCGAAACAAAAACAGATTCCATCGCGGTCCAGGCGATCCGCTACGGCTTCGGCGTCGGATTCGATCTGCACACCCAATTGTTCGAGCACGTCAGCCGATCCGGTCAGACTGGTTGCTTTGCGATTGCCGTGCTTGGCGACGGGAACTCCGCAAGCGGCTGTGACCATCGCCACCGCAGTACTGATATTGAACGTTCCGCTGCCACTGCCTCCCGTGCCGCAGGTATCGAGCAACGTTTCATGATGATGGGGGATCCTCGTCATGTGCACCCGCATGGCGGTCGCTGCGCCAACCAATTCATCGACTGCCTCACCTTTTTCTCGAAGTGCCAACAGCAATCGGCCAATCTCTTCCTCTTCAGCTTCGCCGCGGAGCATTGCGTCAATGAGTTCGCTGGTTTGTTCAGCAGTCAAATCCTGGCCTGCCTTGGCCTGCTCGATTGCCTGGGGAAATATTGAACAAGAACCTTGATTCGAGTCTTCAGCGGACATCGCAGGTGCCATTCTGGGTAAGTGGGATGAGGAAATATCGGGGTCGCTATTGTCAGCGAGTCAACTTAGAATCTGGGGCATGACCAGGAAGATTATCATTGATTGTGATCCAGGAATCGACGACGCCGTTGCCATATGCATGGCACTATTCGATCCGAGGCTGGATGTTCTCGCAATCACCGCCACGCCAGGGACAGTGAATGCGGACAGAGCAACCGCAAACGTCACCGCTATTGTCAACGAACTCGATCCTCCACGCTATCCGAGAATCGGAAAAGCAGCTCCATCGGAGCATTCAACCGTGTCTGACGACAGTGCATTGCTGCATGGAAGCGATGGATTGGGGGGATGCAACTTTGCCACGTCGGCTCGCCAGCACCAGCCCTCGAGTGAAAAAGTCATCTCGGAATTGCTGCACCAATATCCCAACGAAGTCACGCTCGTTTGCCTCGGCCCCCTGACCAATCTCGCCAAGCTTTGCCGTCTTGACCCCACGTCTATAGAGCTGATCAATTCGGTGATCATCAGTGGTGGATCAGTCGCCCATCCCGGGAACGCCACCACCGTGGCCGAACGAAATATGCATTTCGATCCCAACAGCGCACGCGACGTTTTTTCTTCACCGACCACCAAATTGTTGGTCCCAATGGATGTAACCGAACAGGTACTCTTCGGCGTGGAGCTCTTAGAGAAAATCCCCGAACGTTTTACCCGCGTCGGCGGACTGCTACACAAGTTCATCCCTTTCGCATTCCGAACCGCACATCAGCGCCTCGGTCGAGAACTGATCCCGCTTTATGACCCGACCACACTCGTCTCCTTGCTAGAACCGGAGTTATTTACCTGGAAAGCGATGGCAGGTCTTGTCGAAACACAGGGAGAACTCACGCGTGGAATGACCGTCTTCGATCAGCGACTCCGATCCGAGTGGCCCGAAAATATGGAAGTAGCGATCGATGTGGATGCCAAAGAAGCCAAGGCATCCATTATTCGAAGCATTCGATACGCGGGCCAAAATACGTAAACGCTTTGGCGATCATCGCTGCGTCAAGTCGCTGGCAGCGTAATCTGGCAACGCCTCTTCAAGGTCCATTACTTCTTTCAGTCGTGGACCTAGCCGCTCGTAAATGACGCGTGCCAGAAGTGCCACGACCAACTTGTTACGGCGGGATTCGTCAGAACGGCGTTTGAACAAATGCCCCAGCAAGGGCACCTTGTTACAGGATGGTGCGACCGCCCTCGACTGAACTTTGTCCTCTCGGATCATACCGCCGATCACAATCCCACCACCATCAGGCAACATAACTATGGTCTGGACTTCGGTGATTCCTTCTTCCGGATACCCGTTCTGTATGATTTTCCCGCCAGACATTTTCGGAAAGACGTGCATCAAGACGTTGCCATCTTCAGTGATCACTAGGCGCACTGTTAGCACAATCCCTACCTCCAAGAACTCCACACTCTCAACGGTCGTTGTCTGCGTTGTCTGCGTTGTCGTTGCGACTGTGTAGGGAAAGCATTGCCCAATCTGAATTCTTGCCTCCTGTCGATTCAGGACAAAAACTTTCGGAGAGGCCAAAATCCGTGAATTGGTACAGCGACGGATTCACTGAATCACACGGTCCAAGCCCGCGCCATCGAACCGAATGGACAAGTCAGAATCAGAGCCCGAAAGATCTGTAAACCCAACTCCGTCCAAAGTAACGACCGAACTATTCATTCGCAGCAAAACTGCAGAACGATACCATACTGCTACTCATGACAAAGCAAAATCTGTAGCACGTGCGATTCGATCAGAACCTGCATCGGTGACACATCAACCTTCGCAATGTAGTCCCCAATGCGTCAATGGGCTGCCAGCGGATCCTCCACCACCAAGGTTGCTCGGGTTCGCAACTCATCGACAGAATGCGATTCACTAATGAACGCGTTGCCAACCGTTGATAACAAGCCAGTCGTGCCTTGCTGAACATCTGCAGCTGCGATGTAATCAATTTGATAAACCTGAACCGATCGACCTCAAACACGCGGATCCATTTCCTGTGAATCAACGGATGTCACATACAACAAATTATCAACTCGGTGACACGCAAAACCGGTAACTCCCAAAATCACATCCAAAACCGACTCGAGTTTTGCTCCACTTATACTGAAGTTGACCAGGCCCCTAACGCTCGGCCCCAGCACCAGACTCAATGGAGGATGATCTGCAATCATCCGTAACACGGAATTCAATTCGGCCCCATTCGCAATCAAGGTTACCAAGCCATAATCGTCAGACCTATCGACACTGTCGTCGAATTGGTGATCCCGAATAGGCACGAGCACACTTTCCTCTTCCGAAACCAAGCGTATTCCCCCAGCTTGGATCAAAGAACAATGTGCTTGCATCTCACTCGGTCCACTCGGTGATCGAATCACACGTCGGCTGGATGCGACGCTGACAACCTCGGTGGCGTTACCACTTGCTTACTCTGAACCGGAATGACTCGAGAACCCATGGCTGGTCGTCGGATGTTCGTTGCGAATCACCTAACGACCAGCAACATTAGACGCCTCGGAGGTATCGATCATTCGAGATTGTCGTGATGACGCGTCCGATGAAAGTAGGATTGATAACGCCTGCAACGGAGAATTCAATCGCAGGTCCTGCGTGGTGCTTTGGGTCCGGCGATCAGGAATGGGCAGGGCTGGAGGAGAAGCCCACCTCAATCGCAATTGAACGGGTGCTTCCCTCCGTGATTCCATTTACAGATGGAATCGCGGGAACTATTTTTTCGCTGAGTGTGGAAACATCGGCAGCGGCCGTCGAGTCTGCTAATAGCGAAGCCGGTTTTCCTGCCCTACGTAACGGCGATGGCGCCGGCAGTTGGAATGCGTTGAGAGAGCTCGGCACCGCAAACGGATGGGTCGCACGACCGCTCGTCCCAGAACGCTTTGATTCATCTGCTCGGATCAATGCGGAGTTCGATGTGCAGAGCAAAATAAAGAGCAATAAAGAACGGCAGACGGTCGTAATATAATCGAAAGGCAGATAACGTCACGCCGCAGCCGACGAAAACACTGCCTGATCGAAAACGTCATCACAACCGTCACCGGATTCTTATGCAAAAAGTGACCGTTATTTTGAACAGCGTGCTAAAGATTTCCTCGTTCAGCGGGAGCACGCCCCAAAACGGGCCAACTGGAAATGTCTGAGCTTATCAAGGAGGACATCCTGCCATCACATCCCGTAGCGATCCTTAAGACAGCGACGGTGCGTGTCAGCGAGTTCGGCCCTCGCGGGCTGATTGCATTGAGCGGCGGCTTTAGCCATTTGCTCGAGCAGAGTCGCATACATCAGAATAGAATCAATCCCCACGTCCCAGGCCGCAGCAACAAGACAGTGGTGCATTTGGCGGAATTCTTGCTCCTGCTCGAAATCGGACGCCCGCTCGAGCCAATACTCGGTCACTTGCCTGCGGCGTTGACGAACGTCGGGCCCGCCCAGGGAGCGATAATAACCTGATTGAGCGACGCAATCTGGAAGTAGGTGGTGAAGCCGTGAAACTGAAAACTTGGCAAATTCATTCGACTGCCAATGCGTCTCCAGTCGCGTCGCCTGATCAGTAAACACCGAGCAATTCGCGCTGCTCCGATAGAAGTCGACCGCCCTTGTGGAATCCCCCCGCCGTTCAGTCACATAACCACATAGATCCCAACCCCAAGCCAAGTCGGGCTCGAGGTTGGTAACACGGTGAGCGTGCGTATAGGCCTGATCCCAACCCTGAATCCCCTTGAGCTGAATCCCTTCCAGCTCTAAACCATCCCAAATGTCTTTTGGCATGCGGTCCAAATCAAACAGCCACTCCGCCAACAAATTGGAATCCACTTTGCCAGTCAGCGACCCAACAATCCGATCACGTTCCGGATGCGTCAACTGATCGACCAGCAATTCACACCGCACTGCCACCTCGGCCAACCCTAAAACCAACAATTCTTCCGCGAGAATCTGTCCCTCCAACCTGGCGGCGAGCAGATCGCGAACCGCCCCCGGTAAATGCTCACAGGCCCAGTTCAGTAATCGGTCTTGCTGAAGCAAATCACGATTGGGCCGAGGGTCCTCGGCCGGCTCAGCATGGCGGCGCGACGGGCCGGGCAACCGATCGATCACAGCATCCATGAGGATCGCCTCTGGCAAGCTCGCGCCCCAAGGAATCCAATCACCGCCGCCATGGTACCACTGGACGATTTGATCAAATCGTCCCTCCCCATCCATCCGCATACAGAGCCAATCGCCCGCGTTATTACTCACCAACGGCACAAGATCACAATTCATCAATCCGGGCCAAATAGATTCCGGCGCGGGGTCCAGCAGCTCCTCTGGTGAAATCGCATGAACGTATTCAGCACGTCCACTCTCACTCCAAATTTCACTGTCCCACCAGTCAGCTAAAGACTCTGGTAAAACGCACCTGAATCGATCAGCAATCTGACTCGACCAAGACCTCCGATTCGATGCAATTGATTCGGGCAAGACAAGATAATGCGGGATCGGGACAAGAAATCAAACCACGCAGCGTCCTGTCGAACCCTGCCCGACGAGCGCCACCATTCCCTAGGCTACCGCCAAGCAATCCGCCGTCACAGGGCACCCCCCTTACAGTGCCGGCAATTCGTGCTGTGACCGCTATGAATGCTCCTTCGTACCGCTGTTGTCACCACAGCCAGCAAGCCGGCACGATCGAGTCGTCATCCGTAAGATCTCCGCAGAAGTTTGCCCAATCGGCCCACCCCAGGTTCAGCAACAATGCAGGGAGAGACTCCAAAGACGATCAGCCATGCTTCCATGAGAAGCGGCCGTTCAGCAAATAATGCGGGAGAGACCGAATATGGAAGACAGATTTTCTGAAAATGGGACCGGTTTTCTGCTTACGTGACCGGCGAACTAGAGAGAGGAACGGCGAGAAAAGGCAGGTCCCCCTTACAGGGTCGATGCCCCATGATTCTTCTCTTCTTTTCGCGGGCGATGCGAAGTTGGGGTCACCAAACAAACTAGCTCCCGCAGGTACAAACGAAACTGCTGAATCAGCCCACATCGCATGGAAGCAGACGTCGCCATCAGTAAACACTCAACTTGCTCGATTCCATCGACAAACTGACTGAGCTCGTAGTAGTAATCCGCAGCCTGCATCGGTTGATCTGCATCGAGGAAACATCTGGCGGCATTTCTTAATTGGCAGATTTTTTCGTCCCCGGTGACGTGTTCGGTCACTCGTCCATACCAGCGTCCCGCTTCTGCCTTCGCTCCTCGCCGATCCGCATCCTCAGCAGCCTGGATTGCGTAAACCACCGCTCGACCAGGCTCGGAAGCCTCGAACAAATGCCCAGCGATGCGAGCTGAAATCTGTTCAGCTTGTTCTTGACAGATCAACAGTGTTGCCCAAATCAAGTGAGCTTCTCGTTTTTCTTGCTGGCTGAGAGTCTTGATTAATTCGCCCGCGACTCGGTCGTGATAAACCGATATACATTCGCCACCTGTCGCCTCATCCACGACCAATCTCTGACGCACCAACTCAGTCACCGCCGCATCAACAGCATCTCCCAATTTGGTCAGTTCGCCGAGTTGATCAATCGACACCTTGCCACCTGCGGTCGCGATCAACAGCAAGATCCGTTTAGCTTCCTGGCTCAATCGCTCGGCTCGCTGCTGCCACAATCGATGAAGCGATGAAAGATCTGCCATTTCGGACATTTCACCAACGGCCATCGTGTGCAGCGCTCCGTCAGGCCGAAACTCTTCGGCCAACTCTTCTAACCGATATAGACTTCCACCAGTCAGATGCGTCAGGCGTCGCAACATGACGTGTGAAAGCGAAACTCCCCAACGCTCAGCTGCGTTCTCTAAGAATTCAATCGAATCGGATTCAGTCAGTGGATTCAAGTGCAGGTAACACGATGCCGGGACACGGTGTGGATCCTGACGATTCCTCGAAAGCGTGATGATACCTATCCCAACATCACATGCTGATGACTGCAGGTGATCCAACAAACGAAGGCTATCTAAATCAGCCCACTGCGAGTCATCGACGACGAAAAATACTGGACCCACACGCCGTAATTGTTCGCTGAGCCGTGCAGCCGCCTCCAGTACATCCCAAGATTGATTCACTTGGCCCGCGGGTGGCAAGCACATGGTTGGCTCCAGCACATTTTTCAGTACCGGAAACACATCTTGCAGAGTATTAACGCTCACAAGATCCATCTGAATGCGTTCACGATCTCCTCTTAAATAACGATGGGCAATTCCGTCGCATAATTGGTCGAAAGCCTGCAACGGTTGATCTTCTCGAACTTGACATCGCGCGACAAATACTTGACCCCAATTTTTGGATTCAATGTAACGAACGATCTCTTCGATAAACCGACTCTTCCCAATCCCAGAGTCACCGGTCACATGAAGTCGGCCTGTCTCGCCGGAAAACACCTTACTAACCCACGCCAACGCTTGCTGGGTTTCGGCCTCACGACCCAGCGCCCGAGATCCGACCGACCAGGGAATCTGCTGTGTTGGTGGCAGTCCAAGCCGGGCCAACCTCATCGCAGTGGGCCGCTCGGATGGATGTCCAGCTAACATTTCGCGACAGGTTTCACGAAGGATTTCCGGAACCGAATCAGGCAGATCTTCGATCGCCTCCACAATGCGATTCGCATCGTGCAGTGTGCTTTCCTCGCTGCGTTGCAAATCAACGTTCTTGCTAACTGATTGTCTTTCCAGCATGCGAAGTGTGTCCAGCAAAACAATCCCCAGGCTGAAAATATCTCCAGCGGGCAAATATTTCTGACTCCAGATCACCTCAGGCGCAATGTAGTGGGGAGTTCCAAGGATAAAGCCCCTCGTCTCAATGGTGGCATGCTCCATCTCATAGGCTTCTACTAACCCATAATCGATGACGCGGCCACAACCTAGTTGGTCCAGCATCAGATTCTCTGGCTTGATATCACGGTGCACCCAGCCGCCTGTGTGCATGGCCGCTAGTCCGGCGGAATAGTCACGTATCAACTTCAACAGACGCTGGTACGCTTCATCGCGCGGCAACTCCGTCAGTTCTTCGCGAACTACTTGCAACGTCTGGCCATCCACTTCCTCCATCGACAAGGCGACATACGCGCCAAGCTGATGAATTCGATCCACACGCACAAGATTGGGATGATCAAAGGTCATCATCCGTCGAAAACCCAGCTTATTTCTAAGCAAGTCGTCAGCCTGCTGGCCCCTGAGAAGTTTCAGTGCACAGCGACGACTCGTTTGCAAATCCCGAGCGCGAAAAACGAAACCGCTGCTACCCAGTCCTAACAAGACTTCGAGCACGAAATCGCCCAATTGATCGCCGACCTTCCAAGGAGGTGGCTGACGACTGCTGGATCCGCCTAGCGTCTCCTTATCGTTCTGCCATCGAAACGCTGTTTCCTCATTCGGATTGCGAATTCTCTCGTCGTAGATCATGTTGCCTGCTCTGCCCGCATCGATTCACCCCGAAAGTTCGTCAGCTAACGAGATGTCATGATAACGAATTCGGCTGAACCGCTGAAGAATGTAAGGGAAAATCGAGCAAGGCATCGGCCTAGAAAGGGGACAACTGACCTCCCCAAAAGAATGGTCTTCACCTTAACCGAAAGCCTTTTTCTCGCACGCTTTGCCTGCGACTTTCAACCGCTGCAACTTCCAACCGCTCACGTTAGCCATGTATGCACACCAGCTTCGCCCACTGGCTAGGCAAACGCAAAAAACAGGTAAATGGCAACCACCACCATCGCCAGCGCGACTCCCACCGGCACAGCCGGTCTCCATCGATCCATCGGGATGGGTGCCGGTGCCACTTGTTCTTCTTGCGCCGCACTGAGCTCGCGTGGCGTTGCAATCGACGCAACGTACATCAGCCCAACCAAAACAGCAAAGACAAGCCCCAAGAAATGGAATTCGTGGAGCTGATCAACAAAACTGCCAAAGGCAAAGTAGCCAAGGGCAATCGTCGCAAATCCTGCAAAGAGAGCAAGATTGGCGGCCCATGCTGGAACGCGGCGATTGAGCATGCCCATCAACACGACGGAAAAAATCGGGATGAAATACAGACCATTCATTTTTTGTAGATAGCCAAAAATACTATCTTGCCCAGCCAATAACGGAGCAACCATCATCGCGATAAGAGCGATCGCCGTTCCGAACCACTGACCGCTCTTTACAACCGAATTTTCGTCCGCATTAGGTCGCAGGTAGCGGCGAAAAATCCCCAAGCTGAATAGCGTTGCGGTCGCATTCAGAGCTGAATTGAACGAACTGAGAATTGCACCAACCATGACTGCCGCGAAGAAACCTGCAAACTGCTTGGGAAGAACTTTCCGAACCAAAACTCCATACGATCGATCCGCTTTTCGCGATTGCACCTCCTCTGCAAGCCAAACTTCCGGTTCTTTGCCAGCAAGTCCCTGCTCACCCTGCTCGTCAATTAACTCCGCGAGAGCGTCTTCCGCACCACTGAGAAAATTCGCTTCTGCGGTCGCTTCGAAAAGGGTTCCCTGTTGATCCAAGTAAAATGCCATCATCCCAGGCAACACCAAGATCATCGGCGCCAAAATTTTGAACATGGCCGCCAGCAAAACACCTTTTTGACCCTCAGCCAACGATCGTGCAGCGAATGTCCGTTGAATGATCTGCTGGTTGGTTGTCCAATAAAAGAGATTCAGTAGCGCGACGCCCGTAAACAGAGTTGGCCAAGGAACGGACGACGTACTCCCGCCAAGCGAATTGAACTTTTCGGGATTCGCGTTTCGCATTTCCCGCCACCCAACCATGGCATCACCGTCACCAACCAGTTGCAACCCCAGCCACATGATCATCAACCCACCAATCAGAAGACCAAAGCCGTTGATTGTGTCACTGATGGCAACCGTCCGCAGTCCTCCAAAAATAGCGTAGATCGAGCCGATGATCCCGATCATCCAGACGACAATCCAAAGCAAGACTTGATCACTTTCAATTCCGGTAATCCCTTGCAGATCCAAGATGCCACTCAACCCGCGGGCACCTGTGTAAAGAATGATTGGCAACAAGATTGCAGCATAGGCGATGATAAAAATCGCATTGGTGATCGCCCGCGTCGTATCATCAAATCGCCCTGCCAAATACTCCGGAATGGTCGTAATCCCACGAGCCAGATAGCGAGGTAAAAAGAAGATCGCCATCAACACGAGAGACAGACCTGCGATGACCTCCCAAGCCATCACCGCTAATCCATCGCGAAATGCAGCTCCATTAAGCCCAACCAGTTGCTCCGTCGAGAGGTTCGTCAGCAACAACGAACCAGCGATTACCCCGGCAGTTAACGATCGGCCCGCCAAGAAGTAACCATCCGTTGATGCATGCTCCTTACCTCGCACAATCCAGAATGTCAGAAGACCAACCAGCCCAGTAAAGAAAACAAACGAAAGGAGAGTGAGCATAAGTCAGTTAACGAAGGGAAAAGGAATATGGATGGTTGCAAATAGAAGCGTTAGTCTGCGAACCTATGGTTAAAGCGAAATCCGCTTGCCGCCTTCGATATCGCTTTGTCGGCAAGCGTCGAGGACTCGCTGTGTTTTTATCGCTAGCTCGGGGTACAACGGGTCAAGTTGCTTGGAAAGATGAATCTCACCTAATCGCCGAACCATGTTGACCTCGGAAGAATTGGCTTCGCCTGAGGCATATTCAGCGATCGCTTTTCGGGTACTGCTTCGGCGGAAATTCCAGCGACAATTATCAATCTCAAGTACATGCTGATGTGTTGACCAGCTTGCTTCAGCGTCATAGAACGGCAGAACAAAATCATCAACGGTCAAATAACCTTTGTCCCCAGACAGCAAGACCGTCTGCTGGTTCTCAGTCAAAAAGGAGCAATAGAAGGTGGCTGAAATGTCATTCGGAAACTGCAACTCAGCAGAGAACTCACCTGGCACCGAACCTGCTGACTGATCACCCTGCAACGGCTTGATGGTTCGAGCGGATACCTCCGTCGGCATCTGAAGCCCTGCCGCCCAAAGCGTCATCCGAATGCAGTACCAACCAAGATCCCCCAGACAACCGTGCGGCTCGAGGACAGAATCTGTCCTGATATTTGACTGCTGGAAAGATTGGTCTCCGCTAAAAGAAAAATGAGTACAGATACGACGAAGCTTCCCAATCGAATCGCCCGAGTCTAATTCTCGACGAATCTCAGCCAGGCGTCGGCTGTGATCAAACATCACGCCATCCATAAACTGAACACCAGCTTGTTGGCAGGCATCTAAGATCTGCTGAACCTCTTGCTCGTTGACTGCAGCAGGTTTCTCGCAGAGCAGATGTTTCCCGGCTTTGGCAGCAGCGAGACACCACTCTGTTCGAATCCCGGTCGGCAGCGGGATGTAGATGGCATCAACGTCATCCCGAGCAATCAGTTCTTCATAAGACCCCACTGCCGCTACCGGCTCTGCCGGCGGAACCTCACGACTACATTCATCCACGAATGCCTGAGCTCGCTCTTCTGTACGACTAGCGACGCAGGAAACACGCCCATTTCCGCTAAGGTGAATGGCTTTCCAATTCTTGCGAGCAATTGCTGCGGTGCTAAGAAAACCCCATCGACAAGTCGACTCACTCATCCCGTTGACCTCATCATGCTGCTGGTAGGACATTCAGTCCAAGATAAACCTGGCAACACAATAACAGAGATTCACGTCGTTGAGACCGGCGTGAAGCCAACGATCAATTCAAAAATCGTTGAAGCGGCGTCAAAAACGATTTTGTTATTGAGGACTCAACATTGTCGCGGTTCGGCGTGAAGTTCCAACTAACAATTTCGCAGCGGTTAGGCGAATCGCAATCACCTCGACCAGTCTGACACGATCTCCCAAATTTGTCATTTGTGTTTCCCCTTCAACTTGCAGCGGCAGAGACGGCCGAATCACGTGGGCAAAATCTTAAATCTCGACGTCGATCGTGTCTGCCGTCGGCAGCCGCACCATCCCAACATCTCAGGGCGCGCTGGCCCGGGAAACCAAGGGAAAGGGGTCGTCAAGATTCGGATTGGGCGTGGAAATAGCAACTTCCACGGTTTCGATAACGGGGGCGTCTGGTTCCAAATCATCCGGTACGGCGATGGACGCCTCAATCGCTTCCTGGAGTTGGGCAATCGTCTCTGGCTCAAACCCACAGTCTGAACAGACAGTCGCCGCAAATAACGGAAATACCCACTTTGTCGATCTAAACCTCGTCTGTTTTCCACCGCAAGACTCCAACCACTGTTTACGGAGAAAACCCAGATCTCAATCTCGGCAAGGGCCAATTCGGGTTCGGAATGATCGGATCGTTTGGATGATACGCCCTGAGATTGCCACCAAAGGCCTTAGATTGATTCAATGGCATTCGATCGGTTGTTCAAATCACTCCCTAAACTACAAATAAAAGGTTGGAGTTGCGGACGAACAGCGTTTAGAAAAATACACCAACGGTAATCGGCGGTGCTGGACTTTCCTCGCTGAATGCCGAATCCCAAAGATGGCCATGCCAGCTGACTGCCCCGCCTCCGAAAATTACACCCCGTTACTGAACGATCTTCACAAAACAAAAGACTGTCTGATGAAAATCTGTTGCATCGGAGCCGGATATGTTGGCGGCCCCACGATGGCGATGATCGCGAAACAGTGCCCCGACATTCCTGTTCACGTTGTCGACATGAATCAAGACCGCATCGACGCTTGGAACTCAGATCGTCTGCCAATTTACGAGCCTGGTCTCGACGAGATTGTGCGGGAGGCTCGAGGCCGAAACTTGACCTTCAGCACACAGGTTGACCAAGCGATCGCCGAAGCGGATATGATTTTCATTTCGGTCAATACACCAACCAAAACCTTTGGAATGGGTGCTGGCCGGGCTGCCAACTTGGAGTTTATCGAGAAGTGCGCCCGACAAATTGCTCGCAACGCCAAGGGGCATAAAATCGTCGTCGAAAAATCGACGCTGCCAGTACGAACCGCAGAGGCAGTCAAACGAATCCTCAGCAGCGAATGCAGTGGAGCAACGTTCGACGTCCTCAGCAATCCGGAATTCTTGGCAGAAGGTACTGCAATCGAAGACTTGCTGAACCCAGACAGAGTTCTGATCGGTGGCGAGTCAGAAACAGCAATCGATGCATTATGCGATGTCTACGCGAATTGGATCGAACGTAACCGCATCCTGACGACCAATCTTTGGAGCAGCGAACTTTCCAAATTGACGGCCAACGCATTTTTGGCTCAGCGGGTTTCATCCATCAATGCTATTTCGGCACTTTGTGAAGCGACCGGTGCGGATGTTGACGAAGTCGCTCGGGCCATTGGAACGGACTCAAGAATTGGACCAAAGTTCCTAAAGTCTTCGGTCGGTTTCGGTGGTAGCTGTTTCCAAAAAGACATCCTAAATCTCGTTTATCTATGCGAACACTTCGGGCTCGATGAAGTCGCAGCCTACTGGGAGCAAGTGGTCACGATGAACGACTACCAGAAAACTCGCTTTAGTGAACGCATTGTGAAGACAATGTTCAACACAGTTTCAAACAAGAAACTCGCGATTTGGGGATTCGCTTTCAAAAAAGACACG
>JAYZAR010000349.1:0-6223 GCA_036339635.1 Planctomycetota bacterium
GAGGAAGTTGCCGTGGCTGATTGCGTCGAGGTCTGATTGGCCGTAGCCCGCGTCCTGTAACCGGTTCATGAAATTGGTTAAGTCGGAAATTGTATCGAGGTCAGCCGGTGTCTGCTCATTTCCATAGCCTCCGTCCAAGTCGGTGCCGATTCCAACGTGTCGGCAATTGCCAGCTAGCTGACAAATGTGATCGACATGCCGTGCAAGGTCAGTCAGATGAGCGCTTGGTAAGTCGTCATGGGTTGTGAGGCCACGTTGCCAACCCGGTACGATCATCCAGACATCGAATGCGACGCCGATGACCGCGTTGCGTTGAATCAGGGCGAGAATCTGATCATCTGATAATTGTCTTGGGTCATCGACCAAGGCGCGGCAGTTGTGATGACTGGCCCAGATTGGTCCTTGGTAGAGATCAATCGCTTGCCAAAACGATGGCTCGCTCAAGTGGGTAACGTCTAGGATCATGCCAAGCTGATCCATCTCTTGAAGAAGGTCCAGCCCGATTGCCGGTAATGTACCGTCGCAGTCATGCCCAAGTGCATAGCGGCCGATTCCATAGTGAGCTGGACCGAGGGCTCGTAAGCCCTCTTGATGAGAAGTGTGCAAGTCGTCGAGCGTGCGGAGCGAGTCAGCACCTTCCAAGCTCAGTAAATAGCCGATCGGTGTGTTTTGGGGATCGTGCTCCCATTGCGTCAAATGGGTTTCGAGGGCATCGACATCCCGGATTTGCCGAAGTTGTCCGTCAATCTCCATCGCCTGGTACCAAGCGATTTGACCCCGCGTACTGGCCCACGCTTGTTGAGGTGAATTCCAGGCAGCCACCGGACCGGGTGGTTTCATGCAACCAGCAATTTGAGTGGCCACGCAAAGGCCGATACCCGTGCTCCGCATCTCAGGAAAGGCAACGGTTCCTCGACTGCGACCTTTCAAATCGATCATCCCACGCTCGGCATGACGGATCTCCGCCACGGAACAACGGAGGTCACGATTGTAAGCCAACGCGTTCAAACTGAGATCGAGATGAGCATCGAAGAATAACATCGCAACATTGTAACGTTCTCCGCACGCCGACGGGATCCGCTCGAAAACGTCATCCTTGAAACCAACTAACTGCATCGTATCACTGACAGTCGCAGTGGATTTCTGAAGCCGACGCAAAGCAAGCCAACGCAAAAATGTGCACAAAAAAAGCCAGCCCGTCGGGGCTGGCCTTGGTTGTTCCGATCGCGAACCGAGTCCGCTTATAGGTTCGGGGTCGTGTAAGGCTCGGTGTCACCAACCATGTGGAAGTGGTTGTGATCGATATAGACGACTTCGATTGCTTCCCGATCATGAAGTGTGTGAGGGACTGGATATCCGACCGTCGTTCGCTCGTCGAAGTAGATCGTGCACTTGTAGTGAGCGTGGTGCAATTGAGCAGGACCGATCAGAGGATAGAACCGTGGCGGGTCGATGTAATCGGCAATCTTCTCTTTGATGATTCGAACGCCGTTCCGCTGGGTTTCCCAAAGCAGTGGGATTCCGCCTTGTACTGGGCGAGCTGTTTCCAGTGCATGCATGACCTCGTCGTCACTGGGTGGGTCGAGCGCGACGGCCGGTCCGCCAGCCGTTGTGGGGCCCAGGATTGGTACGCGTTCGTACCGTTCCTTCTTCCAGAACTTCTCTTCTAGCTTGTGCTGGTAGTAGGGGCTCACTGGCATTGGATAGCCAATGAAGCCAAGGTTGTAGTTTGTGCCGCCTAGGCCGTAGCAGCCGGTTGATAAAAATGCCAGTAATGCGAGCGAGCAGAGTGTGGCGTTTCGACTTACCCGGCTGATGCGGGACTGATTTTGAATCGCGTGTGTGGCCATCCGAGCAACCTTCCGTGGTTTCATTACATGCTGGCGACAATCTGGGCCGGAGGTTGGGTATGATCCGGCCGTGGATGCTGGGCAAAACTTCCAGCGGTTTTGGTACAGTAGTTATCGTGTGAACTTATGCCGATCTTGCGGATAATTCCGCAGAATCGAGGAAATGCGGTTCTGCGGTCTCTTCGATTCGTTTTTTCACGTTCGAAATTCCACGGATCGCGGTGGCGAGTCGAACGTGGCGAGGTTGTTTAAGTCCTCATCCGCTGCAGGACTCGTTTCATTTGATTCAGCCTGTCCCTATGAGCGCACGGTCCTTAAGGCTTTGCCGTGATCGGCGAGCGGGATCGGCGAGCGGGAACAAAAAAACCACGAGCAGATGGACTGCTCGCGGCTTTGCGTGTCTCAGGAGACGTGAATATGGACTGCAGCTCGTCTTGCTGAGCCAACGCCGCTTGAGTTACTTCGACGAGAAGTCGAGGAACCACCAACCGTCATCCCATTCCAGGCTGACCTTCCGCCATCCAAGGGGTACCTGTGGATAAGGGTAGAAGGGGCCGATGTAGGGCCATGCCGATGGGCTGTACTGCTGTGGGTAGGTCAAAGCCGCGTAGTTCGGGTGAGCTGCGTAGCCTGGCCAGGCATAGTTGGGCAGGTTAGGCGCGTCATACCGAGGGGCACCAACGGCGGAGTGAGGTGCCATCGGCACTGGGCTTCCCATCGGAGCCGCAGGAGCAACTTTTGGTGCCATGGCTGCTTCAGCAGGAACAGCTGCTTGTGGCAATGGCGTTGCCATCGCTGGCATGCCAACAGGTGCCGAAGCCACAGTGGCCGGCACTTGGCTGTAATTCGGGTGGGCAACCGGGTCGACTGCTACCGGAGCCAATTGAGATGCGCGAACTTCCTGCAAGGCGGGTGGTTCAGGCAATCTTGGCAGATTTGGAGCTTTGCTTGGTACCGCAATCGCTTCGCGAACTCCCGACACACCAGGGACGCTCTCAGCGAGCCGTAGGATGATATCGCGTTGAGCTGACGAGCTGGCTCGGCCGGTCAGCTGAAGAATGCCGTTGGTACTCTTAACGTCGACTCCGAATCCTCGAAGCTGACCAGCGTCTTTTGCCTGGCTTAGTGCCGAAACGACAGCTGAAACCACCTGATTGTCGCTGCTCACTGGGGCCGCGGGCGCGGGTTCAACAGCGGTTGCCGGCTGAACTTTCCCAGCCGCAACGGCTGTACTCGCTTGGGCGACGGGCTTATCGCCCGGCTTGACCTGTTTGCGAATCGCTTCTGCTTGATTCGCCAAGGCCTGACGGAACGAAAAGCCTTTCTTGCTTTTCTCAATCTTCGTCTCCGCCTTTCTGTCCGCGATCGACACCTCATTCACCACCTTAGTGACGCCTTCAATGCCTTCGGCAGCCTTGAGCACCAGATCTCTCTGGCTACTCCCGCTTACACTACCTTGGAACAAAACCACACCTGCATCGACTTTCATGTCGAGGTCGAAGTCTTTTAAAGCGCCTGAGTCCCGGTTAGCTTCCAACCGGGAAATGATCTGTTCTGCGATTTCGCGATCACCACCCCAGGCCTGCAATGGCCCAAGGGTCGCGAACGCGGCAATCGCCAATCCGAAATACTTGCGTCGCATCGAAATGCCTCCCTGCAGTCCTAAATCACTCTGGGTCTGAGCCCAACCTGAGATCCATCCGCACGATGCGAATCGGCAACGTGTTGCCGCGGGTGGCAACAATCTCGGTTGGAAATACCAAACCGGTGTTGTTGGTTGTTTCGGTCGTAACGAGGTAGGCAAGGTAGGTTTTTTCGGATTTTGTCGCCGATTGCATCCGATGACGCAAAAAACCTGCTTTTGATGGACACTCAGATGCTTTTTTCGCCCCGCCTGGGGTCAATCCTAGCCCTACAACCAGACAACATTGAATAATCGTCAAGCTCAACGATTTGGGGCATCGGCCCTGAATTTTGATAAGTTGACGAAATTACCGATCCCTCTAACTTTTTGGTTAGCGTCCGCCATGGCAGATCAGAATCCCTATGAGGTTCCGCCCCAGCCAACACCATTGGAAGATTGGGGATACGAGCCGAATTCCGACGACCGTAATTTGGCATTAATCGCGCATCTCTCGGGTGCTGCCGGAATCGTCGCGGGTGGATTGATCGGTTTCTTGGGACCATTGATCATCTACTTAATGTCCAAAGAGAGGTCACCCTATGTAGCGGGGCAGGCGAAGGAAGCGTTGAATTTTCAAATCACACTGATCCTGGCGGGAGTCGTTTTCGCATTAATCACAGCGGTTTCGTGTGGACTGCTTTTCCCGCTTCTCTTTGTCCCAGTGCTTTTGCAAGTTGTTTTTGCGATTATCGCCGCGATTGCGGTGCGTGATGGCGAGCCATACCGGTATCCTTTGTGCATTCGCTTGTTGCAGTAGCCTGTGTTCGGTTGCCGCAACAGAGAGGCTGTCACGATACGGATTGGCCCGTTCGGGGGGTCCGGCCGAAACAGGTAATGAGCGAACTAGGTTAATGGCCGACTGACGTAGTAATGGATAGGGTTGTAACGCAGGAAAACGGGTTTTGTGACGAACTGGTTCGGGAGGCGTTTACTTTTGCCGATAAGATTGCTTAAGAACGCAATCGGCTTGCTCTGACGCAATCACCATCCTCGCTCGGCCATTGGCTAAGGTTGATCTTCTCGGGCCGATTGGGAGACTGACTTGCTGTTCCCGTACCAGTCATTCCGATCGATTAATTATCCCGATCGTTTAAATCGATGACGATGCCTCGCGGTCCAGCGTTGAAAATCTGGGTTAGCCCAAGCTTGGCTTGTTTTCCCCAGTCGTCGTGAATATGCCCGCAGACAACCACCTGAGGTTGCTTGTCGAGGATTGTTTGACGGATTGACTCGCTGCCACGAATTCGGCCGGAGCGATCTTTGTCGACGGTACCCAACGGGGGGGAATGCACGACCAGCACACCGCCGGCTGGGCAGCCCGAGAGCATGTCGGCACCCTGTTGTTCGTCAAAGTCGTAGCTCCAGGCTCCGAAAGGGGTCACCGGGATCGCTCCACCGACACCCCAAAATTGGATTCCGCCGATAACGCAGCCACTGCCATGCAAGACGGTTGCCGATTTCCACACCTGGGCTGCCTTAGTCAGCTCAGCGGCGGATTCACCATTACCGGGGACTAGAATCGCCGGTTTTTCTATGGCTGCGAGGATGTCGATTGTGTCGGTAAGTCCCTCGTGGCGGTTGGCGAAGTCCCCTGCCCCGATGACGCAATCGACATCGGCAGCCGCTTGGACCAAACTGAAGGCAGCTTGTTGGTCGCGATGCAGATCGCTAAAGCACAGCAGTTTCATTTTTTTCCCGGGCGACGTTTAGATCGCCCCAATGAGCCATTGCGAATGAATCAACCCGATGCAAAACCGAAAGACTATCGACGCGTGATGGTTTTGCTTGTCGCAATCGTCTGCTTTGCGATTTGGGCCTCGATTACCGTTCTACACGGGCAGTCGGGTTCAGCCAAGTTCGTCGCTGCTGCGGCAGGGCGGATTGCGTTGGTGATGGTCGCGTTGTGGCTTGCCTGGTCGTCCTTGCAGCGGCCAGCGTCCTGGCTGCCACCCGGTTTCGCAATGATGTTGGTGGTGACTTTGGCGATCTTGGCCGCTCGGCCCCGAATGATCATTGTCGCTATCCCTGTGTTGGGAATTCTGCTGGCCTTGGCGACGGCTGTACGTGTCTTTAAGCCTTAAGGGTTTGGCAGCCGACAGCCCGCAAGTTGGGACCAACGCCGCGTCGCGAATCGGCAGCGAATAAAAATCCCGGACGCAAATTGCGGCACAATTGAATGGCGGACCTTCGAGAGGCTACTCGGGTGAGGTCAATGCAAGCTGAATGTCAATGTAAGCTGTGGTGAGCCGGACTGGTGTGTGAGCCGTAACGACAGGATTTTGCCAGTGATGGAAAAGACCTGCCCGCGTGCTCTGTTTGAGATGGAGTTCTCTTGGGAGCAATAACACGCGGGTCGTAATTTTGTTTACCCGGCGTACTGCCTCTTCCGCCTCAGGGAGGATGAACATTTTATTTCGGTCTACGCCGGGTAGTGCCTAATTGATTTCGTCATAGACCAATTCCTCTCCAATCCAGAGGCGGAAGCGACGGATCATCAGGCCACGGGTGAAGTCGATTTCGATCCTTCCTGTCGGTTGATTTGAATCAACGTTTGAGGGTACCTGAAATTGCACTTTTCGCTGGATGGACAGCCAGCTAATCCGTCGGGACACCAAGACACCATCGATCTCGACTTTTTGGCGAAACCACCATCCGTCGTAAACAAATTGGAAATGATGCGGGGGACCGA
>JAYZAR010000350.1:0-8122 GCA_036339635.1 Planctomycetota bacterium
CGCCCCACCCCCTTCGATCGTGATGCTCATTCTTTGCTTTTTCGCATCGGCCATTTGGCAAGCAACGGTCCGCTTCCAGATCAGATCAAATAAACGGAACTGGTCTCGTTCCAGTTCTCCCCGCAAGGTCTCTGGCAATCGAAATGGCGTGCCGGCGGGCCGAATTGCCTCGTGAGCCTCCTGGGCGTTCTTCACCTTGCCTTTGTAAACGCGGGACGTAGGGTGCAGAAAATTCTCGCCGTACTCGCTACGAACCAAGTTGCGTGCAGCACCGACCGCTTCGTTACTGAGCGTAGTACTGTCGGTTCGCATGTACGTAATGTAACCATTTTCATACAAACGCTGGGCGGCCCCCATCGTTCGCTGGGCGGTGAAACCAAGTTTTCGGTTAGCTTCCTGCTGTAACGTACTTGTCGTAAAAGGGGGGCGTGGTCGCTCGGTAAACGGTTTGACCTCGACCGCGGTGACTTTGAAATCGCTGCTACGGAGTTTTTCGGCCAAATCATTGGCTTGTTGCCCACTGAGTTGCAGCAAATCCGGATTTTTGAGTTTTCCGTTGCTCGAGTCGAAATCTTTCCCGCTGGGGATTTTTTTTCCTTCGACCGCATTCAGCGTGGCCGCCATCGTTTCGCCACCCGCCGTTTTGAAAACAGCTTCAAGGTCCCAGTAGGTCGCATTGACGAAGGCGATTCGCTCCCGTTCTCGCTGAACAATCACGCGAACAGCAACGCTTTGCACTCGGCCAGCACTGGTTCCCTTGCCAATTTTTCGCCACAGCAAACTTGACATATCGAACCCGTACAAGCGATCCAGGATTCGCCGCGTCTCCTGTGCGTGGACTAGGCTACCATCGATCTGACGAGTCGCTTCCAACGCGTGTTGGATCGCTTCTTTGGTGATTTCGTGAAAAACGAGGCGATCGACAGGCACCTTTGGTTTCAGGATTTCCTGCAAATGCCAGCTGATCGCCTCACCTTCACGGTCTTCATCGGTCGCCAGATAGAGGTGGTCGGCTCCTTTTAGAGCGTCTTTTAGCTTCTTAACCTGTTTTTTCTTGTCCGTTGGAACGATGTATAGCGGTTGGAAATCTTGATCGATGTCGACCCCTAGATACGCCCAGTCCTCAGCCTTGTATTTTTCCGGCATATCTTTTTTGCCGGCGGGCAAATCACGGACGTGACCGATACTCGCCTCTACCTGATAGGCAGGACCAAGAAATTTTGAAATCGTGCGTGCTTTTGCCGGTGATTCCACGATCACCAGACTTTTACCCGTGCTTTTTGCCATGCAACGAAATGATTTCTAAGGAGTGAATACTGACGAAAGAATCATAAAAAATCTGGGCGGACACCGAAGTTGAACGCATCTTTACCTAACCTAGCAAGACCGAAAAAAAGGTCTGGCGGGGGTTGCTGACGTAGACCGCAACGATCTCACCTTGACCCTTCAATTCCGGCGGCGATACGATTTCTACTACGCTAGCACTTCATCCAGGCGTTTTTCGAGCTTGCTTCGGAACACCAGGGTGGAGGGTGATGACCCGTTGCCTGCGTTTTGGACTACCGTATCGAAGCCGCAATCCGGCAATGACTCGGATCGGTGGTTCCCAGAGATTTGGTCGTCGGGGCTTTGTTGTCAAGACGACTGATCGTAAACGCATCACCGGTGAAACCAATAAAACCCACAAATTGTAAGGAGTTCCGCTCTCGCGAAACTTTTCCTGGAAAACCGCCTGCTCCAAGTGGCGGTTCAGAAATCAGGCAACTTTGGCGCGTAGCGGCTCCATATCCTCCATCCCGGTAGCACCGGCCAGAGCCGACCGAAAGTCGTAACCCATGAGCAACAGCCCGTTCGAGATTTTTCGCCGCAACCTCAAGCCGCTGATGGTCCTGTTGACCGGATTGGCTCTGTTCGCGTTCGTTGTCCTCCCTGTTATGGACACTTACATGCGGTCGGGTGCCGCCGGAACTAGCGATGCAGTGGTCGCCAGTTACGGAAACACCAAATTGACCCAATCACGCGTGGAGTATTTCACTCGGAACCATAATTTGGTTGTCCAATTCCTCTACGAATTGGCAGATCAAACCATTGCGAGAGGAGGCATGCCGAGGACGGCAGGATTCCAGCAAGATCCAAACAGTAATCAGATTCGCTCGGTGGGAATCAATCAACAGCCGAGTATGGAAGGCTCGATCCGAACGTTGATGCTGGCCAGCCAGGCTCAAAAGCAGGGGTTTGACCTGGACGATGCCGCGATCAATTCTTGGCTCGATCGTTTTACTGACGGCCAGTTCAGCGATGCGCAAATTAACGGCCTGCTGATGAAGTCGACGCAGAATCAAATGGGCAGACAGCATCTCAACGAACAGCTGAGAAGCCACCTTTTGGCGAATGTCTTTTTGACCCGCGGGATGAGCGGCTTGTATTCGGGGGGGGGGCCAGGTTCCTTCCCGTTGGCGACGCCGGAGGAGCAATGGTCCAATTTTTTAAAGCTAAATCGGAACGCGGTGGCGACTGCCTACGGGGTTTTAGTCAGCGATTATTTGGAGCAAACCAATAAGACCCCCAGCAGCGACGAAATTCAAAAGGTCTATGACGAAGGGAAAAACCGGTACAGCAGCACGCAATCTCCCGAACCAGGTTTTCGGCGTCGATATACCGCGGAATTTGAGTATCTGAGCGGGAGTCCAGCGGCCTTTTTGGACGCCGAAGTCGCCAAGTTAAGCGAAGAGCAAATCCGAGCGGAATACGACAAGCAACTCGCCGGTGGCGAATTGCGTTTGCCAGAACCTGAATCGATCGCGCCGGAGACGGACGCGGAGCCGGAAGCTGGAGGAACTTCGTCGGATGCTGCCGACGCGACTCCTGCAGCGGGTGAAGAGCCTGCAGCAAGCAATGAAGAGCCGGCAGCAACCAGCGAAGAGCCGGCAGCAACCAGCGAAGAGCCAGCAGCAACCAGCGAAGAGCCAGCAGAACCCAGTTCGGCTCCCGAGGCGAATGCTGAAGTTCCCGAGGCAAGTCAACCCGAGCCGACTGATCAATCTGCTCGTTCATCCAAGGCATTTCGGTTGGTTACCACCCAGGATAATACTCAATCGAATGCGGCAATCGCTCAGGAAGGGGCTGTAGTGGAAGCCTCTGAGCCGCAAGTCGTCGCCGATCCGCCGGCTGCTGAAACAACCGCAGCAGAGGCAAACGCCGCGGAAATCAACGCCGAGGCTGTGTCGTCGCAGGAGCGTGAGGGGGAGGCGACAACACCGACTGAAACGGATTCGACGCCCGTTGCAGAGGAAACGCCCGTTGCAGAGGAAACGCCGGATGTCGAACCTGCCGTCAGATCTTACGAGGACGAGCGTCAGCGAATCGCTGAACAGTTGGCCGCACCTGGGGCTGCAATACGCTTGAACGCGGTTCTCACCGATGCTTTCACGCAGATGCAAACCTACAAGAACAAATTAGCGATCTATAAAGGCAATTTGGAATTTTACGAGAGCAAGCTCGCAGCAGGCGAGAAAACCGAGATGCCGAAAGAACCTGCGAAGCCAGACCTTAAGAAATTCGCAGAGGAGAATGGTCTTGAATACGCAAAGATTGGGCCTTATTCAGCGGCGAACATTACTGATGAGCCGATTGCCTTGTCCTCCGAATTAGGGGCGGAGATGGGGCCAGGCCCGAGTTTCCCGATCATCATGTACGGTTTCGACAATGGTCAAACGAGTTTTGAGCCGAAGCAGTTGCTCTTTCCGGTCCGAACCACCAATACAGCCGATGGAAAACAGTACCTCTCGTGGAAGACGGGAGAAACGGAGCCGTACGTCCCCACCTTGGAAAAGGCCCGAGAGCAAGTGGTGCTGGCAATCCGAGAAGCGGAGGCGAGGGGACTCGCGGAAGAGGCTGCAAAGAAAATCGCTGAGCAATTAGCGAGCGATAAGACCCTTGAGGAAGTGGTCCCGGAAACTCGCACGGATCAAATTCAAACCTCGCTGAATCCGTTTACTTGGATGCAGTCATTTGGATTCCAAGGTGCATCGATCGGGAATGTGGAAGAGTTGGATTCGGTCGGCGAGGAGTTCATGAAGGCTGTCTTCAACGCCGGTGAGGGCAAACCGGTTGTCGCACCGAACCAACCTAAAACGGTTTACTACGTCGTCATCCCGACCCGTTTCGAACCGAGTCTTGAAGAATTAATGAATCAGTTCAAGCAACCAACAAACCGCATGATGGCCATGCTTTTGGGGAACGACAGCGGCAACATCATTTCCGACTTCTACAAGAATGTCGATGAGGATGCCGGCTACGTGAATTTCATCGATCCAGTGCAGGAATAATTGGCGAACCTCGTTCGGCGGTATGCTGATCGTGCGGGGATTGACTCTGGAAAAGCCATCTGCTCGTCAGATGGTTTTTTGATGATGGATATCGCGCTAGCGATCCCACGACTCGAAACCTTTGGGATCTAGCCTCGGTTAAGAACCTGAGGCCTCAAATGGATCATTGAGACATGGATCCATGGAGTCGCTTCGAACTGGTAGCAACTCACTGCAACGATCACCATGTGGCAAGCGCCATACTGCAAGCGATCTGGTGGCGAATTCGTGAGCTGATTTGAGCTCGCACCGCCCCGAGCTTCAGGCATCAACTTCGTGTCGACGTGTTCGCACTTTTTCAAGTGTCGGAAGGCACGATGCGCGACTTTGGATTTCTGCAGGCAGATAGTTTTTAACCTGCAAGAGCGGCGTGCTTTGGAGGAAAGCCGGCAAAAAAAATGGCTCTCTGAGAGAAAAATGCCGATACCTCCGCTAACTGTAAACGCGATGCTTGTTCGAGCCGGACCAGGATATAGGCACCCTGGGGCAGACGATCTACACAGAGAAGTACGGCAAGATCAATCTGTTTTGGATACGTCTGCTGTACGCGTGCACTGCTTTTTTGGGAATCACCGTCGGATCGACGATGCTCATTGCCCCAGATTTTTCACGAAAAGTAGTTGGCATCCCATTTAGCCTACCTGTCCAAGATCCTGTGATGTACGGAGCGGTAGCGGGGATTTGGACAACCGTTGGCATCCTTTGCGTCTTTGGTCTGCGAGCACCGCTACGGTTTTTGCCGCTCTTCACGCTGCAGCTGATCTACAAGTCGTTGTGGTTCATCTTTGTTTTTTTCCCGATGTACTTCATTGGCGAGTTCCCGGACTACGGTTGGGCGTCGGTGATCGGGAACCTGATTTGGATGGTGCTCGATATTAAAGCAATTCCCTGGCGGTATTTGTTTGCCAAGGACGATCCGCTAGAGACGGTGCCCGCTCCACCGGCCAGGTCTGTGTCAATTCGCGGTGTTGCTGGTTTGGCTCGGTAGAATCGCTTATCAGATCGTTTATTTGGGTGTCTTAGTCGCCTTGCCGTAGTGGTTTCGACACACGTCGGTCGGATAGTTCTTTGGCTTCTTTGGACGACGCTTTTTCATTTCACCGCTGCGGCCACCCGCCGCTGTCTGAACACCTTACCGGACTTTTATCCGTTCGTTGTCGAGTACCTCGCTGCTACCTACAATGAGCGACACGTTCGGATTTATAGCGGGTGGGAGTTCTTATGGCACTTTTGGCAACGACGACGGGCGAACAGGACGGTCCAAGCGAATTCGAGTTAGTGGAGGCAGAGACGACGATCGGTCGGCATCCCGAGTGCACCATCGTGGTGGACGCAGGCGCCGTCAGTCGGTACCACGCCAAAATCCTGCAGCGGGATGACGGTTACATGGTGGAGGATGCTGGCAGTCGCAATGGCACGTATGTGAACGGGCGTTTGTTGAGCGGTGCCCAGTTCCTGCGAACGGGTGACAAGATTCGAATTAGCGAGGTCGAATTCACTTTTGAAGACGGGGAGGTCCCTGAATTCGTCAAAGGTGGGGCCGACATGACTTTTGAGGGGAGCAACTTCGGCATCATGATGACCGATGATGCACCAGAGACGGAACAGTTTGGTTCGTCAATGGTTGACTTTAGCAGTTCGAGTGACGGACTAAAAATTAAGGCAACCCCTGAGGCTCGACTAGAAGCGCTTACCCGAATCTTCAGCAACCTGGGGGAAGCCTTATCGATTGATGAAGTCCTGCCAAAAATTTTAAGCAGTCTGTTTGACATTTTTCCCGCGGCTGACCGCGGGTTTGTTGTGATGCAAAACAGCGAAGGCCATCTAATTCCCCGTTGGGTCAAGACCCGCGTTGCACAAGATGAAACAGAGACGGTTCGGATCAGCCGGACCATTATTAAACAGGTGATGACCACCGGCGAGGCGATTTTATCGGTCGATGCGACGGAGGACAGCCGTTTCGATAGCAGCCAGTCCATCGCTGACTTTTCGATCCGATCAATGATCTGCGCGCCGTTGACGGACAGTGAGGGCCGCGCATTTGGTAGTTTGCAAATTGATTCCGCAAGTGGCCGGGGGCATTTCAGCAACGAGGACGCGGACTTGTTAGCCGGCGTCGCGAAGCAAATTGGTATTGTGATTCGGAATGCTGAGTTACACGAGAAAACGCTGAAGCAGCGCGAAGTCGAACAGGACCTCAAGCATGCTACCGAGGTGCAGCAGGCATTTCTGCCGCAGGTTCCACCCGCGGCGACCGGTTACCGACTCTGCAGTTATTACCAAGCGGCCAATCACATTGGCGGGGATTACTTTGACTATATTCCCCTTTCTGACGGCCGGATCGCTGTCGTAGTGGCTGATGTGGTCGGCCACGGAGTTGCGGCGGCTATGTTTATGGCGAAGCTAGCGGCGGAGACTCGGTTCTGCCTCGCAAGCGAACCCGATGTCGCAAAAGCAATAGTCCGGTTGAATGACGGTATGAGTAACCTGGAGATCGAAAGGTTCATTACCTTCCTAGTGGTGGTGATTGATCCGAGCAGCAGTAAGGCAACGATCGTCAATGCCGGGCACATGCCACCGGTAATCCGTCGTGGGAAGACTTCAGCAATTGAAGAGCCTGGGGAGGAAGAGTCTGGTCTGCCAATTGCCATTGCTGAAGGAATGGACTACGAGGCGGTAGAGATTGACTTGCTACAAGGTGATTTAGCCGTGCTCTATACCGATGGAATCAATGAGGCAATGGATTCCAGCGATGAGGAGTTCGGAATTCAACGCGTGAAAGAATTGACGGCGTCTGATGGAAGTGCGGATGAAGTGAAGGACCGAATCGTTGAGGCGGTGCTGCAGCACGTGGGTGATGCGCCGCCGTTTGACGATATGTGTTTGGTTGTGATCGAGCGGACCGCCAACGCTCCGTCAAGCGTCCAGCAGCAAGCGGTACAAGGTTCTGGTGGAGCTTCAGCGTTCGATACTGCTGAGCTTTCACCCGGTGATGGTGAGAAGGGAACAGATGCCTCCTAAGAGGCTCCGTTGAACACGGCGAAGATTCTGCCCGGCTGGGAAGTGAGGATGGATTCCGATACAAGCGTCCGATATCACGTGCGGTTCATTGGCCGAGTCCAAGGGGTTGGGTTTCGAATGACCTGTATCTCTTTGGCGAAGAATCTGCCGGTCCACGGGACCGTACGCAATGAGCACGACGGATCGGTTCTGCTCGATGTGGAAGGCGAGCCGGTGGAGGTCGAGCGGCTTCTGAAACGCATCAATAGAGAAATGGTCGATAATATTAGAGAAACCGAGATCGACGAACGACCGCCCAGCAAGCAGACCGGTGGGCTGCGTATTCGTTATTGATTGTTTGTGGATGAATGTTGGCTGGCGTCAAATTTGACTAGAGTTTTACTTTCCTGGAATCAATGGAGGGGTTCGGCTTGTCGGATCTGGACCTTTACGACTACGAGCTTCCGCGCGAGCGAATCGCGCAAGATCCATTGGCCACGCGAAGCGATGCGCGGTTGATGCTTGTCGACCGTAGCACTGGGAATATCGAGCATTATCATGTGCGCGATCTTCCCGATCTGCTGCGGGCAGAAGATACGCTCGTCTTGAACAACAGTCGGGTCGTGCCCGCTCGCCTGGTCGGGTACCGGACTTCCACCGGCGGACGATGGCAAGGGCTCTTTTTGAAGGCAGATCAACCGACTGGAGTTTGGGAGCTTCTCACCAAAACGCGCGGAACTTTGAAGCAGGGTGAG
>JAYZAR010000351.1:0-9004 GCA_036339635.1 Planctomycetota bacterium
TGGTTCATCCAAGGGAGGTGTTTCGGCCAGCAATTCGACACTCTGCTGCTGCGGTTTTACTGGTTCACAATCATCCAAGTGGCGACCCGAGACCGAGCCGCGAAGATCAGCTTGTCACCCAACAATTGACTGAAGCGGGTAAATTACTTGGGATTCAAGTATTGGATCACATCGTGGTCGCCAGAAACGGCTGCGTCAGCGTTCGCGAGCACACGAGTTAGTCAAGAATTCGAGATTTGTTCATGTTTGACTTCGGTATTCAACCTGTGAACCGGAGTCGCGCTTAATCTCGTCGACGCGGTATCCGAATCCGGGGCCATGAATCGAAGAGAGGTCGAGCATGCCATTGGTGCGTTGAAATAGGCCTGGGTGAACCTCCGCTTCTGGTGCGGAGGCGGCGGGGTAAAATTGCATGCCATTGGATTCGACACCCATGATCGTCCCAGCATGAGCAGCCAAGCGAACGTGCGAAATTTGTGCCAGCATCAAATTGGTCAAATCCTGCACCATTAGGGGCATCCCGTGCGCCTTGGCCCAGCAGAGACTGAGCAAGGCGCCGGTCTGCGTTTTGCAGGTCTTTAATGCGACGCCGGTCCAGCCGAGTTGCTTGCCCAAGGCGACGAACTTCCAGTCATGCGCGCTTTCGTCCAGAAAAAGTGGTTTCCGTTCTGACACGCTTGTCACGTCAATCTGGTTTTGCTCGAGGTCGTACGGGAATGGTTGCTCGACATAAACCAACATGTCAAAAATGTCACTGCGATCTTCACGCAATTGGTCGAGGATTTGATTGACATAGCCTGGATCGGTGACGGTGCAATTAAAATCGGCCGACAAAGCATCGGCGGAAAATTCAATCGCTAAATCACCAACGGCGACGATTCGGTTGTAATCCCATTCGGCGTCATTGCCACGTAGTTTGATTTTCAAACATTTCAATCCATCGGCTTCAATCCACTGTCGCAAGGTAACGGGGTATCCGTCGTTGGGTTCGCCACCAGTTGTGTCGGCTTGTTCGAGCGGATCGAGCCCACCGACAAGGTGCCAAACAGGTAGCTGCTGTGGAACTTCGTCAACCAGAAAGTCCGATGGGTACTTTCCGGCGAATGACACCGAATCGTCTGCTGGGGTTAAAAAGTGAGACAGGTCATGAGAAAGATAGTCGCGGGTGTAGGTATCGAAGATGTCCTTTTGGTGAAGTTTTCCGTAGGCATCATGGATTGCGAGATCGAATGCACTGGTCGCTATCAAGGCCGCTAAATGGGGAACCGGATCATTCGCCTGATTGGCATTAAAAACTTCGAGAAGTCCGGGAAGGTGGCGTTCTACAAATTCATGGCCAACTTCGATGGGGTGGCCTGACGCCGGTGAATCGACCCAAGCCTGAGCGATCTTGTGGCACAAACTCGTAACAACATCGAGACGTTGTTGGTACGACAGCGTTGGACTGGGCCACGCCCAGGTAACTGCTAGTGGTGTTTCGCCCCAGCCGACTGCGGTCTTGCCATCAGCACCCCGGACTGTCGCCGCGACCCGGATCGTCGTGGCTTCGGTGATCGACTCAGCCCCGAATTTTAGCGGCATCCGCATGGTGACCGGCAGAAACGAGATTGCGACCGAATCGACGGCGATATCGGTAGATCGTGAGAAGGTTGGCATCGCTTTCTACAGCCTTTGTAGCATTTGGGTGAACTCTTTGAGGTTTCTTGGGTTTTGTCCGAGATCGCCTTTGCCAATTCGCGACTGACTGGTCGCATCGACTCGCGTACCCGCCGCTTCCCGGGTCAACGAAATACGGATGTCGTCCACAAATCGAAAAAGGCGTGTCGTTCGCGTCAAGTGGATTTGGATCACCTCATCAGACGATTGCACAGGACCTCGAGGATGGGAATCACGCGTATCTTGGCGAGAAACAACGGACCAACGTGACCGGTCGTTGGCCCAAGATTCAATTTTCTCCGCGATTGCTTCAGGCAATTGGGGAAGGATCACGGGATGCAGCATTGGGTCGTCAAGGGCGGAATCCAAGCGTGCGAAATTAACCGTCAGACCCCTCTGCAAATTTTTTATCTCAATCATGACAGGAATCTGGTCGATTTTTCCTGCCGTTGCAAGCCATCCACTCGCAGGGAAATCAAGATGTTTCAGATTGAGCGTGCTGTCGAACAATCAAGGATGTGTGGATAGGTTTGACCGCTTATTCGCTCGATTGGCGGGAATGCAACAAAACTCAGGTGATCAGCGTGGCAATGATAACGCTCGGGGCGCGAATGTTTGGCAGCCCCTCGAACATGGGTTTGTAGCAGGTTGTTCGCCAAAGGGGCCGCTTTGGACGTGGTGCACCCGGGGTATTGCGGACAGATCAAATCCGAATTTGAAAAGATTCAACCCAAACGCGCAAAAAAAGCATTGTAGCTTGTCAAGGCTCACGCAGGGGGAGATTCGCTCGGGGTCAGAGCGTAGATTCATCCGACTTCGCCGGCCGTTTAAAGTCGCGTTTACAAGCACGCGTTTGCATTCGATCACAAGCTCGGACGGTGTTTTCTCGGCTCGTTCAAACGCTGCGATGTGACAAGATCCTATGCCCAGTATGATGTCGCCTGGACGGTGTTTGCCTGAGCCTCTAGAAGTGATCGGATTCAAGAAAGGGCGTATGTTTCCGACAGTGGATGGCTTACGAGAGCAGGCGGCTTACGAGAGCAAGTTGGGTTGAACGTAGGTCTCTTCACGCATGGTGGATTTCGCATGAAGAGACAGCAGAACCCTGCCCTGCATTTCAAGCGTCTCCCCAAAGTAGGGAGCGGTCCGCCTGGCTCGCAGTCTCGTTGTTCTAAATTCGTCCGTCATTTTCTAGCATTTCACGATATTGATCGCGTTCGCGACGAGTCGCTTCGAGGTCGAATATCAAATATTTCATGTCCAAACGAAGTTGCGAGAGAGCTTCTTGAACCAGATTTAGGATCCGTCGTCGTCGTGTGCTGCACTCGACCACACGATTCAAAGCGGGAGTGACGGCATCGCGGTAGCGTGCTGGCAGGGCGTTGACGGTACGGGCGAGTTCCTTCAATTCGATAGGAGTCTCGTCTTTAAGCTGATTGGAGGAACTGGCGGTATCGGGCATGCGAGATTGCTCCGGTTGGGGCTGCGTGAGGCGAAGTTGTCTGTGTGCCATCCATTGCATTCGGGATGCCAGAAGTGGGCACTGGGAACTATTTGGCGGTTGGAAGTTGTTTCTGATTCAGGACTTAGGGAAATTGCTGGGTCGCCGGTGTCAAAACGCAACGCTGCTTTTTTGCAACGCGGTTTCACCTTGGCTTGAAGCCCTAAATCTTGGTATCGAAACACCTTACGCCAATGGTGGCGGTCTGCGACTCGACGTGGACTTTTGTCAACACGGTGTCGCGTTCACCAAACACACTGATTTGAATCCGCCTGGGACGTCCTTCCGCTTTCACGATTCCGTGACGGCGCTCCGATTGTTTCGTGTTGGCGGTAGTCGGTCAATCATCCATGGTTCCATTGAAACATTCGTTGATGAATTCGCTGTCGGATGTTCCGGCTCGGCAAAGCTTGCACCCTAATTGGCGGTTGAGCTGCCTTCGCTGGGCGTCGCTCTTTTTAGCGGCATGGTTCGCTGGCGGAATGTTTCAACGGTGTGACGCTCAGATTTACGATGCACTCGATAGTCATCCGCCGAGATGGTACCTGGATCGTTCAGATTGTGCTGCAAGGGTCTTGCAGCAGGGACATTTGGTTGACGGAGGTGTTGGGGGCGACGGATGTGAAACTTTGACGTTTAACGCGAGTCATGGGACCGAAGCAATCTTGGTCTATCCGATCGAGCCGGTTCAACCCTTGGATGACTTGGTTGCGGGCGTGTCTCTAATGAGTGCTAAAAAAGGGGCCCGGATTGGTCTCCGCGTTCGTTTTCCATATCTGCGCGATACAGAAACACGACGTCCGGTCGCTGTGATCGTATACGGCGCGAGCTACCAGGATCCGGGAGAGTTTGCTTCGATCGGAGTTGGTTCGATTGAACGTCCGTTGAAACTGAAATACGTGGCGCTGCGAAAAGCGTATGGATCGGATGCGGATTTACGCGAACCTTACGTAGATGGTGTCGTCATCAACGCTTATGCAGGTCCTGGTAAAACAGCTCTGCGAATGAGTGATTTGAGGGTCGACGGGTTAGTTCCGCTCGGTGAGGAGGTTGCGCTGGGTGTCAAATCGCGTCCGGGCACAGCTCGTTCTGGTGATTCAACCCAAGTGAGACGATTGTCGCCTGATGGCAGTGGCCTGTCTTTTGACGCGGGCAGTGCTTTCCCGACTGGGACCATTACCCGTATCTTGCAGCACAATGGAGAGCCGTTGTTTTGGGTTCGCTCTCTCGGCTTCGATGCAGTGCTGCTACCATCACCACCGGATGCAGACATCTTGCGCGAGGCGATACGGGCGCGTGTTAAGATCTACGCGCCTCCTCCCTCTTCCCCTGATCCAGCCATTGAATCGCTGCTGGATCCGGTCGCCGGTTGGTTTTTGGGTAGCGGTCAAGCGATGGACCTTCAGCAATTAGAAGAGTTCACGTCGCAATCTCAGAATTTACGCAAATGGCCAGAGCAATGGCGGCGGCCTTTGATTGGTGCGCCGTCGGAAAGTTGGACTCGTTACGCACCTTTGCTGGATGGATTGATCAACGATCTGCCTCCGCGGATAAGAGGCTTACCAGGTGACGAAGAAACTGCAGAAATGTTGGGAACGCGACGTCGAATTGGTGCGCAAGTAGAAGCAGGGGTCGGCATCATGAGCATGCCACCAGAATCGATGTTGCAGCAGGTTGACGCGATTGCGGAAGCGATTGGCGCCCCGAGCCCTGACTCTTTTCACTGGCATGCAATGTGGATTCAGGCAATGCGAAGCTTGGAAGTGACGCCCAGGGCTATTTTGTTTCGGTCCACGCGCGCGGTTTCCTCGGGGTTGCCGATGGATGAGCAGCGATCGATGGCATTGAGCTATGTCAATCGAATGATCGCGATGATTACACCATGGGTAGCAACGGGAACTTTATCTCCCGCACCCAGTGTGGTTGGCGCCCCTTATCGGTGCACAAGACTGACGATCGGTGGGACTGAAATGTTGATCATGACGACACTTGTTAGTCGAGGTGATGAGGTCTTGGCGGGCGATGGTGGATCGTTTGATATTTTGTTGAATCCCGCTGATGCCGCGAAGACGGTGTGGCGGATGACCCATTTTTCAGCGGAACGAATTTCTCCCGAGTCGACTCCCACGGGGTCGAGGCTCTCAATCGTTTCCCCGGATGCTGTTGAAATCGTCGTGCTCAGTAGCGATCCTTCTGAAGGCGGTCGTTTGGCGGCTTCAGCGCAAAAATTCGCGCGACAAGCCGGATTAGACCGTTGGCAATTAGCAGGTGATTTGGTGCGTCGCACGCGAGACAATTGGGCGATGGCGAACGCGATGCGAGCAGCCGAACGATCTGCGCCGTCGAATTTGGTGACGGTGGCGGAGCAAACCCTAACACAAGCCGAGCCGGCCTACCGAGCGGGTGACACCGATGCAACCTTACGAATGGCCCGCCGCGCTGACGCGTGGGCCCTCAGAAGCGAATGGCAGCTCGCTGAAGCTCTAATGCCGGATTGGCCAATGCCGACGAGTTGTCCGCCGATCATGCTTGGCGCGTCGCCAATTCAGGCCGCATGGCGGACATTGATGGATGACGCAGGCTGGGGCGCGAACCGCTTGGTTACCGGAACACTCGATACACCCGACTTGTTGGGACAAAACCGCTGGTCGCTCGGGCAGCGGCTGAGGCATCGCGCGACGAGCGAAGTGTCGCATGTACGCAGAGGAACTTACCAAGGGGCAGGAGCGCTTCGAGCGAGGGTTTCTCCATTGGCTGATGACCCACTGCCCGGTGGTTACGAGGGGACCGTGATTCAGATTCGCAGTCCCGCGATACGCGTGCCGGCTGGGAACGCGATTCGAATTGATACGATGGTTCGTACGCTCGGATTTGGATCACCCCACCAAGGGGTGTTGGTGTACGACACCCTTGGTGGCCAGGAAATGGGGGTCTTGGTACGCGCTCACGCTGGCTGGGTACCCGTGCGACTCTATCGACAAGCGATTGAGGAAACCGAGGTTCACGTGATGTTTGAGGTCATCGGCGCTGGGGAAGCTACGATCGATGATGTTCGGTTGAGGCTCTGGGAGCCGAATCGTTCAATGCTGCAGGAGCGACGTCCCATTGCAAAAAAAAGGGATGAACAGTCGACAAGACGATAGCGGTTGGGTGATAATCTGGAGTCAGCCAAGGACGGTATGGTTCCTCTCTAGCGCAGCGGTGCAATGCAGCAAATCAAGATTTTCAAGACCGTAGATACCGATATCGCGGCGACGGAAAAGCAAATTAATCGTTGGATGAGAAAAAGTGGGGCTCGAGTTCTTTCCATCACCGGGAATATTGCTGCTCAGTCCAATAGCGGCGGTGGACCCATGAATTCGTTTGCGGCCAGCGATATCCTGATCATCGTGCACTACGAAATTGATCAACCTACTGCTTAGGGGCGAACCAACCCCCGCGGCATGACGTCTCATTCTGACAGATGATTTGATTTTTTCCTTGCCGGAATTTGATCGGCGGGGATAATAACATCATCGAGTCGCGAGAACGCATCGCGAGATTTCCGTTCCGAACGAGGAAAGACCCATTCTGGTTGGCACCGGGTCTGGATTCGTCTAACGAAGTTTTGAAAGGAGGTGACCAAGTGGAATATTGCTGTACTTGCCAACGGGGTGGTAACCCGTAGCTGAAGTCGGCGGGCCGATGCTTTGGCATGGCTACCCCACTCGCTCATCCATATGATGCGAGCTAACAGCCCCGCTTGCTGAGATCGCCTTGGTCTCGGCAAGCGGGTTTTTTTATGTCTTTGCATTGAAAAATGGACGCCTGCGTCCAAAAGCAAGGCACCGCTAAACAGTCGCCCGATCAGGCGTCGGATTGAACAATTCATCTCGACCGGACGCTTGATTCGTAGTCATCTAAAAAAAGGGTGTTAACCGCTGAGTTCTGTGCGATTGGGAGAGCCATTGCCGGCAAGCAGACGGCGAGAAAGACGGGCAATCGTGAAGTTCAAAACGTATGACGCGGGACGTGAAGTCGCAGGGAAAAAGTTAATGTGAAGGCCCCGCCAGAGAGTCGTATCCTCTGGCCAATGCTGCACGGTTCGCATTTCGTCGATAGGGGAATCGCAACCATTGGATTCGAAGACGAATTCGCCGATGCATCCAAGTGAATCATCCGCCCGGTTTTTCGCATTCTTTTGACTGCATCAGATTCCGCAAGGTTGCAGCGAACATGAGGCCTCGCGGCTTGGGTATCATGCGTGCTTCCACCCCTCCTGCCATCTGACGTTTTTTAACCACTATGAAATTTAGCGCACTTCCTTTCTTCATCGCGATGACAATTCCAATGACTGCGAAGGCTGAGGCCATTGATGTTTGGCTCGGAACTGGTGGTGGACCAAGTCGCGGGATTTATCATTGCACTTTAGATCTCGAGACGGGCCGTCTGAGTGAGTCGGAGCTTGCGGCCGAGGTACAGCGTCCTGGATTCTTAGCCATGCATCCAGACGGGCATCACTTGTATGCTGTCGGCACTTTGGATGGAGTCGCTTCGGTGATCGCTTACAAGATCGCGCAGGAGGAGAAACAGTCCAAGTTGTCGTTTCATAATTCATTGCCGATCGGTGATGGCGGCGCAGCGCATGTCGCGGTGGATCCGACTGGACATACCTTGTTAACCGCGCAGTACGGGGGCGGATCGGTTGCAGCTTATCAATTGAACGAAGATGGCTCGCTGAAAAAACAGACCGCATTGGTTAAGCACGCTGGTGGATCGCGTGTCGTAGACCGCCGTCAAGATTCGCCCCATGCACATTGGGTTGGGTTTTCACCTGACAACCGTTTCGCGTTTGTTCCCGATTTGGGGCTGGATCAAGTTGTGATTTACAAAGTCGACACTGATTCTGCGACGTTGACGCGAGCTGGCGCGGCGGATGTGCCACCAGGCGGCGGTCCGCGGCATCTTAAATTTCACCCCACCAAGGACATCGTTTACGTCTTAAATGAGTTAGCTCTAAGCGTGACTGTATTTGATTATGATCCCGCGTCGGGTGAAATGACAGCGAAACAAACGATCCCCGCAGTTCCGCAGGCCGAGCTGGAAAAAGAGCTTTTCAAAAGTGCCTCAGAAATCCGAGTGCATCCCAACGGTCGGTTTGTCTATTCGGCAAATCGAGGACATGACACGATCACCGTCTACTCCGTTGATGCGAAGACAGGCGAGCTGGCTGTCGTGGAGCGGGAGCACGTGCGTGGCGCAACGCCACGGAACTTCAATCTTGACCCTTCCGGTCGATGGTTGTTAGCTGGTGGACAAGACTCGCATACCTTATCGGTCTTTGGCATCAACGAAGAGACCGGCGAACTGACCTACAATCGCAAGGTTATCAACACTCCCGCGCCAATCTGTGTTCTCTTCGAGCATGAAGGTTCCGCTCGCGACTGAATTTTGAGACATCCTCACCTGAGCTGCTTTTGTGCAGGCGTTGGTCGATGCCGTTTGTTCAGGTTGCGAACGTGAGCGAACCTGCCGCAAGAAGTGATTGGCTGCGTTCGGTGGTCGGGTTAGCAGGTCAGTCCACAGTTCCTGTTAGCGGGCTCAGTTGTGGGATTCCGGTTGGTGTCGGGTCGCTCTGTTGCCCAACCGCTTAGCCGAAGTTGCAGCCAAAAATTCGAGTTTTTGCGGATTCTGCAAGCACCATCTTCACCGCGTACCATTTCAGTCGGCGAGGGTTGATGTTCCTGTCAAGTAGAAGCCGAAGACGGCGCGTATTTAATGGCGGAAGGTAGCGTTTCTTTGCTATAAGGCTGAACGGGACTGCTGCCGAAAAAAAAATCGCCGCTGCGAACAGAGTTCGCAGCAGCG
>JAYZAR010000352.1:0-7965 GCA_036339635.1 Planctomycetota bacterium
ACCGCCGCATCACCGGTTCTGCACGAAGATCGCTTGTATGTAATCAATGACAACGACGAAGATTCGTACCTGCAAGCACTTGACAAAAAGACAGGACAGGAAGTTTGGCGAACCGAAAGAGATGAGAAAAGCAATTGGGCAACGCCCTATCTATGGAAGAACAAATTTCGAACTGAAATCATTACCCCTGGAACGGGCAGGGTCCGGTCTTATGACCTGAACGGAAAAGAACTCTGGTCGCTTGAGGAGATGTCCAGCATCACCATCGCAACGCCCTACCAGTACGACGGCCTGCTGTACGTCAGCAGTGGTTACGTCGGCGATCCATCCCGGCCGCTGTATGCGATTCGACCCGGTGCGAAAGGAGACATTTCCTTACAGGACGAACAAACATCCAATGAATGGATTGCCTGGAGTCAGCCAACCGGTGCGCCCTACAACCCTTCAACAATTACCTATGATGGAATTGTCTATGTGTTGTATGACTTCGGATTCATGATGGCATACAAAGCTGATGATGGAAGTGAGGTCTATTCAAAGAAACGAATTCCGAAAGGAAGAGCGTTCACGGCATCTCCCTGGGCCTACGACGGGAAGATTTTTTGCTTGAATGAAGACGGTCTTACGATCGTGATTCAAGCAGGAGACGAATTCAAAGTCTTGGAAACGAATACATTGGCCGAAGATGACATGGGCATGGCTACACCCGCGATCGTGGGAAACCGCTTGCTGATTCGCACTTCCGCAAGAATTTACTGCATCCAGTCCAAGTAAGTTCGTACGTGAATTGAGGATTTGAAAATCTTTTTGATCGGCGTCTTTGCCTGCGATAGAATCCAACGTTTCGAATGAAAACGTTGGAAACGAATAACTGCACGAATGTCTTTTTCGGCCCACGATGGCCTGTTTTGTTGAGGTCTAGCATTTTCCACAATTTGGGCGCTGTGAGAATCATTTATTAACAATGCCCTGAGGAAAAATCATGAGCTTGAAAGTCAATCGTCGAATTTCCTGAATTCAGCAGAGGTTACGGCAGCAACGTTTACGATTCTCAAATCAGGATTGGCTCGCATCTATGCCGCAAACGAAAAATTGAATGTGGCTTTCGTCGGAGCGGGGGGCGAGCGGGAAGCAACCTACGGGGCCTGGAAACGCAAAATATCGTCGTCTGATGCGATGTTGATTGGCAATGTGCTGCCGCGTCTTTCAATCTTCACACGCAGGCGAAGCGATACAAAGACTATCGAGGGATTTTGGCTGAAATGGAATCAGCCATCGACGCTTTTGTTGTGTCAACGCCGGACCATCATCACTACCATGCGTCGATGGCTGCGATTCGCCTCGGCAAGCATATCTAACGCGAGAAGCCACTTACCCATTCGATTTGGGAAGCCCGCGAACTTGCCAAAGCGGCCCGCGAGGCTAACGTCGCAACGCAAAATCGGGAATCAAGCAAAAGCAGACAAAGATACTCGAATCGTCCAAGAATTCGTCATCGGCAACGCAGTCGGATCGATACGCGAAGTTCATGTTTGGACCGACCGTCCGTCATGCAGATTGCACGGCGAATACTGGTCGCGGAGCGTTCCACGTCCATCGGATACCCCAGCGGTGCCCAATACAATCACCTGGGACTTGTGGATTGGACCGGCTCCTACGCGTTCGTATCAACCATCCTATGCGACGTTTAATTGGCGCGGCTAGTGGAGCTTCGGGAGCGGTGCCTTAGGTGATCTGGGATGCCACTATTTCGATCCGGTCTACCGAGCATTAAAACTGCAATCACCAACCAGTGTTGAAGCCGTCTCAACCCATGTGAACCAGGAAACGTATCCACTTGGCTCGATGGTGTCCTTTCAGTTTGCCGCTCGTAGTAGGCGACCGCCAGTGAATAGGCGGTGGTGCGATAGAGGGTTGCGGGCGTCACGCCGGGGCGTTCTCAAAGATGGGAATGTCATGGCTGCGAATGGTGTGATGCTGGTCGGCGACGATGGCGTAATCCTGACCGATTGGCACAATGGTTGGAGGATGTTTCCAGACGAGCGGAGGAAGCGTATGGAACACCGCCGAAGGTGCTAACTCGCCGACCGGGACACCACGAGTAGTGGTTCTAGGCCTTCAAGGGAGCCGCAGAGCGGCTTCAATTTTGACTGGGCAAGACCACTGACCGACGTTGTCTTGCTGGGGAAGATTACGCTGCGGTCCGCATTGCGAGACGATCTCACCGAAATGAAGTTACTATGGGATTCTGTGGCATTTACGTTCACAAGTCATGTGCCCGCAAATCAATTTTTGCGTCGTGAATACCCAAACGGCTGGTCTGTTTGATGTTCGGTGCGGTGCTCAAGCCTTCTCGCAAGGCTGCTGACTTCATTCGGTACGATTTGAAACCTCCGATCGATGTCCATGGAATCGGTACTCGATTGATTCGTCACCCGAAAATACAAAAAATGACGAAAGCAGCATGGATCCAATTGGAACACAGCGCCCGTTGGAGCGCGGGATTTCATTCAAGCCTGTATCGTATTCTGCCTGAAAGCGAGGAGGTGAATGGTGCCAGCGAGATAGGATTGGCGTTGACTCGCGACCTTTTGGGAAATAATTGCCGATCCCGCGGTTTCATGACGAATAATCAAGCTCCTCACTTGTTTAGATAGGTATGAACGAGCAAACGGCAATTCGACTTTGTCTCAAGCACCGCGACCCAGCGGGGTTTGAACACTTGGTTGATCAGCACCGACGGCAGGCGTTTTTTCACGCTCGGGCCTTGCTGGGCAACACGGAAGACGCCGCGGATGCGTGCCAGGATGCTTTTCTTCGCGCCTTTGCGGCGATGCCACGGCTTCAAACACTTGATCGTTTTTACCCATGGTTCTATCAGATCCTGCGAAATGTTTGCCTGAACATGCTCGCGCGACGAAAAACACGTGCGGATCACCTTCGAGAATCCTTCGCTCAGGGGACCGATCAAAACTCAATACCCTCTCCAACTGATCTGGTTGAGCTCAAAGAAACCCAACAACAGGTATGGCAAATCCTCGATCAACTCTCGCTGGAGCATCGAGAGATTCTGACACTTAAGTATGTACACCGATCTAGCTATGACAACATCGCCGAGACACTCGATATACCAAAGGGTACGGTCATGAGCCGGCTTTATTCAGCGCGGCGTGCCTTCCGAAAGAAGCACGAGCAGATTCACTCAACTTGCCATGCGGGAGCCAATCATGAATCCTGAAGAATTAGAGACCTTTCGTCCTCTATTGATGGGGCTGCTGGATGATGAACTTTCAACAGATGAGGTGTTGAGAGTCAATGAAGCTCTGCGGCGTTCTGCCACCCTCAGAGAAGAATATGAGCAACTCTGTGCAGATGCTGGAAAACTTGAAACACTCGCTTTCCTTGAAACGCCGGAAGCGATCTCACGCAAACTGTGGAAGAGTCCTTATCGCCGGTTTGTGCGGAACAGCGGTGTTTTGGCGATTCTCGGTGGTTACTGTGTACTGATTCTTTACGCTATCTACCAAACATTTGCGGAAGATGGATTTAATGTGCCGGGCCTTGCGTTGGCGGCGATCGTCTTTGGGGCCTTCGTCCTGCTCATCAGTTTTGTTCGCGAGCGTTTGGAAACTTCAAAAACCGATCCCTACAAGGAAATTGAGCGATGATTGTGACAACGACCGACACCTTACCTGACAAGAAAATTGCAGCCACCCTGGGCCTGGTTCGAGGCAATACCATTCGCGCGAGGCATCTTGGCAAAGACATCTTTGCCGCTTTTAAAAACATCGTTGGCGGAGAGATTTCAGAATATACGAAGCTGATGGCAGAATCACGTGAGCAGGCACTTGATCGATTGCGTGAGGAAGCGTCTACGCTGGGTGCGGACGCAGTGGTCGGCGTACGGTTCACAACATCCATGATCAGCCAGGGCGCGGCCGAAATCCTCGCCTATGGTACCGCCGTAACATTCGAGCAAGACTGATCGAGACGAATCCGCCTTACAACGTGAAGGGAAACCCTGAAATAAGATCAGTGCAGCCGTCACCTTGCAAAGAGATTGCCATGCGTCCAAAGGACCCCAATCCAACCTCTCAAAACAGCGTATGGACGGAACGGCGGTGGTAACGCCTGCCAAGACCGATGACAAACGAAATGTTGGCCGAAGGAGGCGACTTTCTGTTTAGCGTTTTCAAATGCAGCGTCAAATTTTGTCGTCGAGATCGCAAATTTGCATGACGCAACGATTGGAAGCAAAGCCTTTGGTGAATGCGCGTTTTCAAACTCCCCCATCAAACGGCAAGTGAGTTTGGTGCCTGTCATTGGATTGATCGATTTCCTTGCCAACAAACGTTCCGGCAAAGGGGATTCCGGCGAAATAGGCGGGCCAAGCAATTGGGCTAGACAATCCATTTTGATGGCCAGGATGCTGTCTGTGACCTGCGTTGTGTGCAATTGCGATAGCTCCATCGTTGTCGCTCCTCAAGACACAAGCTCCTCGGTGGTCGCAGCAAACATCCTAGATGAGGTGAATCGATTTATTGCAGATCGCTAGTTCGATATCGCATGCGAGGCCACCCATTTGCACCTCAATGAGCACCCCAAGGATGTTGTTGCTCTAACGACGACCGGTGACGGTGACGCCAACAGCTTAACCGCGATCTTGATGGCTTGCGGGAATTCACTCGCACCTAATTGACCTAAACCAATGGCAGCGTTGGGTTCAACGGATTACCCAAGGCTGTTACCGTAAACGCGAAGGAAATCACGTTGCAATGCTCATCAGCAACCACGCACGCAGATGAAGCAATTGCATTCTCAGAATCTTAGATGCACCCTTGGAAGAAGTGAACGACGTGACCTTTCCTCAAGAACAGATCCTGAAACAGAGTTTCTAAGCCTTCGCTGACATCATGGCAACCATTCTGTGATCGAGCTTTCCTAAAGCGTCGATCACTGGAAGTGATTTTAAACCCACCTCTAAAATGTATCGATTGCCAACTCCCGACGAGCATCGCCGGTTGGCATTACCAGCGTGTTCCCAAGATCTCACCTTCACGCGTGCGTCCCGAAAGCCAAGCGTCAGGAACTGCAAAAATGCCAACTGATGATCAACCTGCTGACAGCTCTGCCAACCCTGACAACGAAGCGATTCATAAAGCCAGCAAAGTTTCGGAAGATGAAATGAGCGAGACTGCGGCTTTTTTTTCCCGACGATGAGAAATCGTTTCAAGTAGAAACACTCCAGGAACGAAAAGCCCGACTGAAAGAGCTGACAAGACCAGCGATTCAGGAAGCCGAAGCGGCCGTGCCCAAGCGGATTGCAGCCTACGAAATTGTGGCTGAACTTGGTCGGGGAGGAATGGGGGTCGTCTACGAAGCTCGAGATCTCCGTCTCAAGCGTACCGTTGCTTTGAAGGTGATTCTTGCGGGCGGACACGCGGGGAATACTGAACTTGAGCGATTTCAAACCGAGGCCGAAGCCGTAGCAAGATTGAAACATCGAAATATTGTTCAAGTGTATGAAATTGGTGAATAAGATGGACGCCCCTTTATTGCTTTGGAATACTGTCCCGGCGGTTGCCTCACAGATCGCTTGGCAGGAAACATTCCTTCTCCCCAAAAATCCGCTCGACTCGTTGCCAGCATTGCCGATGCGATGGAACACTCACATCGTGCGGGCATTATCCACCGAGATCTAAAGCCCGGTAATGTGCTTTTTGATACCGACGGCGACCCAAAATTGTCGACTTTGGTTTGGCAAAAAAACTCGATGAAAACGAAGGCCATACACGAACCGGAGTGGTGATGGGGAGCCTCGGCTATATGGCTCCCGAACAGGCGAGTGGCAAAAGTGGGCAAACGAACCACGCGACCGACATTTATGCGATCGGTGCGATTCTTTACACGCTCCTGTCGGGCCAGCCCCCTTTTCAAGCCGCAAGTGTGATTGAAACACTGAAACTGGTGATCGAAGGTGAAGTTGTCCCCATTCGTCGGTTAAACCCAGCTTGCCCGCGTGACTTGGAAACAGTCTGCTTAAAGTGCCTGCAATAATCGATGGGCAAGCGTTACTTAAACGCCGCAGAGATCGCTGCAGATCTAAGGCGGTTTCTCAATGGTGAACCGATCCTTGCGCGTGCTTCGACTCCTTATGAGCAGATATTCTCGTGGGTGCGGCGCAATCCCCTCCCGTCAATCGTTGCCGGGACAAGTGTTCTGATGTTGGCAATCCTGTCGGCTACTTTCGCGGGCATGGCATATCGGAACAAACGAATTCTCAAAACGATTCAAGAACGTAATATGCGGGTTCAGGAATTGCGCGGAGACATTCAATACGCCGATGAAGTGCTCACGAATTCCTGTGCGTTAGCAACCCTTACTGGCGAAACAAGGTGGCGTGAACGCTACCAGGAATATGAACGGAAGCTGACCGCAAGTATCGATGAGGCAGTCACACTTGTCCCAGATGCCAAGCCAGGATTGGACGAAGTCAATGCTGCGAACGAGGCAATGATCCAAATTGAAAGCCGTGCCTTCGAGGCGGTCGCGGAGGGCAATAAGGACAAAGGCTGGAGCTTGCTCAATAGCGATACCTATCGAGCTCAAAAACTTGCTTACCAAGGAGGAATGCAGATTTTTTCGGCAAGGCTTCAATACTTCTCGACGGACCGTGTCGAGGCTGCAAACAATGAAGCGTGCTTCTTCTTAATTACTGCTTTGATATTTGGATTGATCGTCACTGTAGTTTTCTTGGTTGGAGCTTATAGCTTCATGCGAAAAGTGCGACAATCAAACCACTATTTTAATTGAGACTGCTTCTGAAACGCGTTGCAATACCCAAGACAGAGGGCAAGAGAGCCTCGCCGCTAGGATGGACAATTCGGCTTTCCATTTTAAAAAGCCTGCCAAGCGGCACGGTCCCGAGCAGTTCGTCTCCCCTATGCTGATCACCAAGAAGCTGCCCGTTTCAGAATCCACTCCAACAGCGAATGTCGTGTGAAAGAACCTTTTGAAGCTCAGAGGTCGAGAAGGAAGCTCAATCGCAGCGACTCCACTCCATCCGATCCACAAACCCAAACGAATTACCCGCCCACGCCCTTCCTTCCCGTAGAATTCAGCACGAGGGGAGGCCAGTCGCTATGGTACGGCATTTCCTATTCACTGTATTCTGGAGGCTTGATCGTCTTTGGTCGAATGCACGGCTCAGCGAGATTGAGTACCTTAAGGGACGTGTCTTTTCAAGGCAGGCATGCAAAGACCGCCCCTATCTAACTCGCCAATCTATGACGAATGAGCCTCCAAATCCGTTCAGTCAACCCATCGAGTCATCAACGCCCGAGGATAGCCACGCGTTGAATGCTCTGGGAATCGAATCAAGGGATCATCCCACGACCCTTGCCTATGACGACTCGTGGAAAATCAATCGAGCCTTGGGTTGCTTGATCCTCGCTTTGATCGCCATACCCGCGATCCTTTTTCTTGTCGCTTCGGCCTTCCTTTGGATGACGTCTTGGTGATACCGATTGCGACGCACAATGCGGATTGCTGACCTGGGAAAGCAGTTTGCCCCGGCAACCAACTATGCTGGTTTTCATTGCTCGGGTTCTCGAGCTATCACGAGTGTGCCGCGGACTTACTCAAATAGATCGATGTCGAGTTTGCCCCCGCTTTGTTGATAGTCGGAGAAAAAACTGTCAAGCGACTGGCAATCAGATTCGGACGCGTCTGGGCGTGGAGATTCCGCATCCCGTATCGGGGACTGGCCCTGGTGAGCAGCAACGCGAGTCCCGACAGCCAGTTTTGTCTCGGTGCGTTCACGGGCGAGCAGTTCCGTGATTTCGCTGATCAACTCGTCTTCGTGCTCATTGGGCAGGCTTGAAGGGATCCTTACCTGGGCATCATCGTAGCGAGGGGCGATGGAGGCAGCCTCGACGGGCGTCAACAAGTTAGATTTCGTTTGCT
>JAYZAR010000353.1:0-26550 GCA_036339635.1 Planctomycetota bacterium
GTTTACCAGTGGTTCGACCTGGGCGACCTTGGTGAGATCGTCAAAGATAGTGAGCAATATCCAAATTTTGATCGGGCTTTGGTTGGTGATCTGCGAAGTTCGTTCGACACTTTTATCGACGAGGTGTTGTGGAGCGAGAAGAGTGATTTCCGGCGGTTGTTGCGAGACGATTGGATGTTCACAAGTCAGCGAATTGAAGCATTTTATGGGGATGCCTGGAAGTCTATTTCGGGGTCGGGTTCAAGCAGCCCAAATTCGGGTGGGGGATTGAATCGCAGTGTCCGCGATTCAGAAGTGCACGTGGGTTTGCTGACGCATCCGTTGTTGATGAGTCACCTCGCCTATCACGGAACAACGTCTCCGATTCATCGCGGTGTCTTTTTGACGCGACATGTTCTGGGGCGTGTATTGAGGCCTCCCAATGAAGCTTTCACGCCACTCAATCCAACGTTGCACCCTCATTTAACCACGCGGCAGCGAGTCGAATTGCAGACGGGCGAGGTCAACTGTCAGGTATGCCATCAGACGATTAACGCACTCGGCTTTGCGATGGAAAAATTCGACGGTGTTGGGCGTTTTAGACAGCAGGAGCAGAATCAGCCGATCAATGCGCGTGGCAGTTACCGGTCTCGGTCGGGGCAGGTGTTTGCGTTTGACGGCGCACGCGAGCTAGGTGATTTCCTGGCCAGCTCTAAAGAGGTTCAGCGATCCATTGTGGAGGCGACGTTTGAGCATTTCGTGAAGCAGCCGATTACAGCCTATGGCGATCAGTTGGCCGAACAGCTGACTGATTCTTTTCGAGCCTCGGATTACAATTTTCGCCAATTGGTTATTTCCATTGCAGTGGTCGTTGCCCAGCACTCACCTGCCGATGTCCCTTCCGGAGCTTCAATCAATTAAACTACGTTTCCCCGAGCTCTTTTCCGTAATTACGATGCCCTGGATCAAATCATGAGCATTCATATCGAGCGGTCCCGACGTCAATTTATGCGAGACCTAGGAATTGGCGCAGCGGCCACCCAGTTTTTGTGGGCCCTGCCTAGTCTGGGTGCCGCCCCGGCGCAACATGACAAGCAACGGGTTGTGTTTGTATTTAGCCCCAACGGGGTGATCCCCAGGCATTTTTGGCCCGATCAGGAGGGCGAGCATGTTGGGTTAAAACGAATCCTCAAACCACTCGAGCCGTTCAAGGATCAGCTGCTTACGCTGCAGGGTATTGATAACAAGATCCGTGGCGATGGTGACGGGCATATGCGCGGCATTGGTTGTTTGCTTACCGGTGTCGAGTTGTTCCCCGGTGACGTGCAGGGTGGGTCAGATACGCCAGCTGGTTGGTCGATGGGGATTTCCATCGATCAGCATCTCAAGAACAAATTGCAAGCAAATCCAAATTCCCGGACCCGATTCGGCTCGCTTGAGTTTGGTGTTTTGGTTCCTGATCGTGCCGATACCTGGACCCGTTGGTCCTACGCTGGTCCAAACCAGCCTTTAGCACCAATTAGCGATCCCTATCAAATGTTTGATCGGTTGTACGGGCAAACCCATAATCGCGCTGTCCTCGCCAGCGTGATCGACGATCTTCGCGAAGATTTTCGGAAAATTGAATCGTTAGTGAGTGCTGAGGATCGTCGCTTGTTGAACCAGCACGTGGAGATGGTCCGCACGGTTGAGAAAGAATTGAAGACGGAGTTGGAATCGGCACGCAACCAGCAGGATGTTGGTCATGCTGTTCCTCAGTTGCCGCCAAACGTTGACGAGGGCAATGACAACATGCCCAAGATCGCGCAGATGCAAACGGAGTTATTGGTGAATTCGCTCGCGGCTGATTTTACGCGGGTTGCGACCTATCAAATCACCAACAGCGTCGGAAATCCTCGCATGCGGTGGCTTGAGATTGATGAAGGCCATCACTCCATCTCCCACGAGCCAGATAGTAATGAATCCGCGTACGAAAATTTGATCCGGATCAACACTTGGTACTGCGAACAAGTCGCACACATGGTCAAGCGGCTTTCCGAAACACCCGAGCCAGGTGGTGATGGGTCACTGCTCGATCATACAACCGTGGTCTGGACGAACGAGCTTGGCAAAGGAAATTCGCACACACGCAATGATATTCCTTTCGTCATGGTCGGTGGCGGGCTTGGCTTCAAGATGGGCCGTGCGTTGAAGTTCGATCATGCGGCACACAACCGCCTGCTGCTAAGTATTAGCGAGGCGATGGGGTATCCCGAGCAAACGTTCGGAAACCCGGATTTTTGCGGCGAGGGTTCGCTGACCGGTCTCGTTTGATTTTGGTCTTCGTTTGACGGTGCGTCTTGCCGGTGACATCAGTCCTGTCTTTACCCGCTTGATTTAACGAAACCAAGGGTGAAGTGTCAGACCTTTTCCTCAACTCGGTACATCTCACGCCACGGCAGTTGGATGCCGCCGTCAATGGTGATCGTGCTGCCGGTGATGTACTCGCTGCCGGGATCGCACAAGAAAACGACGCCTCGTCCGATTTCATCAATTCGCCCCAGGCGACCGAAGGGAAGTTTACCGCCCTCACGCCGGAGTGTTTCCTCGGTGAAGAACTTTCGCTCTCCCGGTGTGTCTGTCCAGCCAGGATGGATGATGTTGACGCGAATCCGGTCGCGGGAAAGTTCACACGCTGCGGTTCTCGCCATCTGATCGTTCGCCGCTTTTGCCATGTTGTAGGCCATTGATCCTGGCATCGCCATGTGCGCGTGGGGACTGCTAATCACGACCACATTGCCGCCCTGCCCTGCGTCGACCATTTTTTGACAACCTGATCGTAGGAAGTGAAACGCGCCCCACATGCTGACATCGATCGTCTTGCGGAACTCAGCAAGGTCAGCTTCCAGGAATAGGTGGCGGTCACTGTAAACCGCGTTGCTGACCAGGATATCCACGCCACCCATTAAGTCCGCTGACTCGTCAACGAGTTTTTCGATCTCGGCTTGAACTGCAAAATCCGCACGCACTTTGAAGGCTCGGCTACCCGCTGCCTCGCACTCGGCAACAACCTGATCAGCTTCATCCGGATGGCTCCGGTAATTGATGACGACTTGTGCGCCCGCTTTGGCAAGTTCTACCGCGACGCCACGGCCGATTCCCATCGACGCTCCCGAAACAATCGCACGTTTTCCTGTCAGGTCAGTCATTGCTTGCCTCTATTCTGCTGCAGTTCTTTGGTTCAGTTGTCAGGTTAACCCGATTCAGGGAATCGTGACATGTGTCGGATTTCGTTGGTTGCGAGTTTCCTTCCAGCCGGCGGGGATCCTGGTTTGCTCCACTCTATCTTTTAAAGCCGAGCGACCGTGGGGCCACGGAATCGCCGTGGCCCGACGGTCGCTCAATGGTGATTTGCCGTCTGGCGGGCAAATAGCAGTGGCTGACTCACTTGGGGTGATTCAGTTGCAGTGAATCGGGAGGTAGGCATGGGAGCCGAGATCCGCTTCCAGGGAATCATCCCGGCTACCCGCGGGCGTTCGCTCCGAGTCCCCGCCCCTCTTTCTCGGGTGGTGCGACTGAGGGCGAACGCTGTTTGGGGTTCTATTGGTCTGTTTTTTGGCGTGATTTGGTGGGCGGTTTGCTGATCCAGGGCTCTTTGATTGAGAGAATTATCTCTCTTTTTTGGCTAAATTCTTGCAAAATGCAAGCAAAGCGATTGATTTCTTTCAAAAATGATAGAAAACTATCAAGCTGTGGTTATTTGAGTGTTCCAGGTCATTTGTGGTAATTAGCTCAATGAGCGAAACAAGGCGAGGTCGTCTGCGCGGCTTGGTTCAGTCAAGCGGATTTGCCGCGTTGGGTGAGCTGGCAGAGTCGCTGGAGGTCAGCGAATCGACGATTCGTCGTGATTTGGAGCTATTGGAAAAAGATGGCTTGGTCCGCCGAACTCACGGGGGAGTCTTTTGGACCGGTGAATCCGACACGATGCGGATATTCGAAACGCGTCGGGATGACCGTTGGGCGGCCAAGGCTGCGATTGGCGAGATGGCGGCGGCTTTGGTGGAGGACCATGACACGATCCTGCTGGACGGCGGTAGCACGACCTATGAGTTGGCTCGGAGATTGGTTGGCAGACCTTTGCAAGTAGTTACCAACAGTTTGCCTGTGGCGCACCTATTATCTAATAGCGAGTCGATTGACTTGGTGATGATTGGTGGATGTGTGCGGGGTCGAACGGCTGTCGCACTCGGTCCGATGGCCGATGCAATGTTGCACAGCATCAATGTTGGAAAAGCGTTTTTGTCGGTGGCCGGGATCACTGACCGAGGTTACTTCAACAGCAACATGATGCTGGTTGAGAGCGAAAAAGCGATGTTGGCAGCGGCGGATCAAGCGATTGTGGTCGCAGACAGTAGCAAGTTCGGAAAGGTTAGTCTGAGTCGATTATGTGGTTTGCATGAAGTCGCGGCCGTCGTGAGTGATTCAAACGTGCATTCCAAATGGAAAGAACATCTTGAGTTGGCTGATGTCAAATTGGTTTTGGCTTTAGCTGATGGACGCCACGTTTCGGCCGACGGCGCGTCGTCCAGTTCCTCGTAAGTGGATCGTTAAGCAGTAGTAATGAATTCAGTGACAAACGATCGAAGCCATATTGAGAATTTGGTCCGCTCAGCAGTCCGCGCGTCCATGTCAGCGACCGCTAACGCCGCCCTGACGACTAGCGGCGGCGACCAGCCGCCGGGTTGGGTCGCAGGCAAACCAAATTTACGAGTCAGCATTTCAGCGCGGCATTGTCACCTGACCGACGAGCATGTCGAGATTCTGTTTGGACGTGGCAGTGTCTTAGAGCCGGATAAGGATCTGTATCAAGACGGTTTTTACGCAGCCAAGCAAACGGTCATGGTGGTTGGTCCACGCCGACGCATGTTACCCAGTGTACGGGTGTTGGGGCCGACGAGACCAAATAGCCAGGTTGAGTTGGCATTGACCGATTCGATATCTCTGGGAATCGATGCTCCCGTGCGACACAGCGGAAAAATTGACGGTACGCCAGGGTGCGTATTGGTTGGGCCAGCGGGTTCGGTTCAGTTGGATCGCGGTGTGATTCGAGCGGCTCGCCATGTCCACATGAACTTCGCAGATGCCGAATACTACGGCGTTGCCGATGGCGAGATGATGCAATTGAAAGTGAGCAGTCCTGAGTGCAGCGTGGCGTTTGACGACGTGTTAGTTCGAGCAGACGAAGCTGCGAAGTTGGAAGTTCATATCGATACGGATGAAGGTAACGCGTGCAACTTGGATGCAGCCTCGGAAATCATTCTGCAGAAAAGCGGTTGTCGTTGTAGCAGCGAATGAATCAAGGCGTGGTGAGAATGTCTTGTCACGCAGAACAATTTTCGTGGTCATGTTTTAGAGACATGATCTAGTCCTCCCTTTACTCAAGGCAGTTTCAGAAGATGGCAAAGATTAGTGAAGCGCTTGGGATGATCGAAACCAAGGGGTTTGTCGCCTTGGTAGAAGCATCTGACGCGATGATGAAGGCAGCCAATGTCGAGTTCCTTGGCTGGGACAAAGTGGGTAGCGGTTTGGTCAGCGCGTTTGTGACCGGTGATGTGGCAGCTGTGAAAGCGGCCACTGATGCTGGCGCAGCAGCGGCTGGGCGAATTGGTGAGGTGGTGAGTGTGCAAGTCATTCCCCGGCCTCACGAAGATTTGAGCAAAGTGCTCAAGACCCCGGCGGCCAAGAAGTCATAGCGAGAAGTTTTGTTCTTCTATCCAACCACTACACCACACTTGAATTGAAAGTATTCGGAAATGAATGATGCAATTGGATTGATCGAAACCAAGGGATTGCTGGCGTTAATTGAAGCAACAGATGCGATGGCAAAAGCGGCAAACGTTGCGATCGTCAAGCGAGTCGACGTTGGAGGCGGTTTGGTGACCACGGTGGTAAGTGGTGATGTCGGTAGCGTTCGCGCTGCGGTGGAAGCTGGTGCAACAGCTGCCGCACAAGCCGGTGAGCTATTAGGTAGCCATATCATCCCACGTCCCTCCGAGGGTTTGGCAAAGGCTTTTTTGGCCTGAATGCGGAGTGTTCGGATTCGGTCAAACGATCGGATTTGACATCCGCGTTGGAGGCTTCCTTGGAGGAATGTTCCTCGATTCCTGACGTTCCAGCCACCTCTGAAGATGCAGCAGTGCTTGTACTTGTAGCCAATCTCGGATCGACCAGCTTTAAGTATCGGTTATTCGATATGACCGATGAGCGATGCCTGGCGCGCGGAGCTGTCGACCGCATTGGTGCAGAGGAAAGTCTCTGCACGGTGGAAATTGGCGATTGGTCGGACGAACGGAGTCTGCCTGTCTCTGATCACGGCGTCGCAGTCGCCGCCTGTCTTGAGCAATTGACCGACCCAATACACGGCGTGTTGAAAAACGCCAGCGATGTTTCGGCAATCGGTTTCAAGGCGGTCCATGGTGGACGGTTGTCCGGGGTTTTTCAGGTCAACGAGGAAGTCCTCGACGCAATGGCCGAGATGAATGCGGCCGCACCTGCCCATAACCCACCCTACATCGCTGCGATGAAGTTGCTGCGTGATCGGTTCCCAGATCTGCCCTTGGTCGCGGCGTTTGAAACCGATTTTCACCGCACGATCCCGGCGTCGCGTCAGCAGTATGCGATTCCACGGCAGTGGGCGGACGATTTTCACATTCGAAAATATGGTTTTCATGGTGCCAGTCATCGGTTCATCGCAGTTCGCAGTGGTGAGTTGATGGGGCGATCCGATGCGCGAGTGATCTCTTGTCACTTGGGTGGAAGCAGTTCGTTGACCGCTATCGATTCGGGAGTCAGCGTGATGACCACCATGGGCATGACGCCGCAAACTGGATTACCACAAAACAATCGCGTTGGAGATTTTGATCCGTTCGCAATTCCACTGATCATTCAACGGACCGGATTGACACTGGATGAAGTGTTGTCGCAATTGGCTAGCTGTGGTGGATTGCTTGGTTTAAGTGATCACAGCGGTGATATCCGAGATTTGGAACAGCAGGCGGCTGCTGGCGAATCCAATAGTCAGTTGGCATTGGATGTTTTTGTCGAAGAGATACGGCGGCACCTGGGTGGCATGCTTGTCGCACTTGGTGGAGTGGATGCGATCGTCTTTACCGGCGGTATAGGCGAAAAAGGCAACCACATCCGCGCGGCCGTTTGCGAGGGATTACAGGATTTCGGCATCGTCCTTGACGAGGATGCGAACAAAGGGGTTAGTGGCGAATCAACCTTCCACGCCTCCAGCAGTCGGGTGCAGTTGTGGGTCATCCCGACGAACGAAGAATTAATTGTGGCGCGTCAAAGCGTTGATGTGCTGAACTTGTCCTAACTGAACTGTTATCCGAGGCATTTGCGAATCATGTTTATCGCCCGCGTCACCGGATCGGTGGTTAGTACTCAGAAGATAGACACGATGACTGGCCATAAATTGCTAGTTGTTGAGCCTTACCGATTAGAGGGCGAAGAACGCCAGTCGTTGGTTACGACCGGACGAACATTTATCGCGGTTGATACGCTCGGTTCCGGCGAAGGTGACTTTGTGCTGATCACGCAAGGGAGTAGCGCTCGTTTAACGCCCGAGACAAAAGAGTTGCCGATTGACGCTGTAATTATTGGCATTGTTGACACAGTGCACATTGACCGTGCTGCTGTTTACGCACGAAACGAATCTTGATCTTGTCCCGAAGTAAAATCATGCAATTTGACGAAAACATTATTCGCAACGTTGTGGCTCAAGTGTTGGCTGAAGTGGGGCCGATGCCTGCTTCGCAATCGGGTGTCAGCAACGGTTCTGCTAAAGCTAATGGGTATGGTGGCCAGGCTGGTGGAAGGCTTGGGGTTTTTCAGACGGCTGATGCTGCGGTAACGGCTGCTCGCGTGGCGTTCGAGCGTTTTCGTGAGTGCACCATCGAGCAACGCAAGCAAGTAATCGATATCATCCGGCGTATCTCAATTGATCAAGGTGAAGAGCTCGGATTGATGGAGATGGAAGAAACTCAAATTGGACGCCCGGAGCACAAAATCGAAAAGTTGCGGACGCTCGGTGAAAAATCACCCGGCGTCGAATTTTTAGAAACGAAGTGCTACAGCGGTGACCACGGTTTGGCCGTCATCGAACGCGCTCCCTTCGGAGTGATTGGTGCGATTACCCCCGTAACGCACAGTTTGCCAACGATTACCGGCAACGCGGTCAGCATGCTTGCCGGAGGTAACACGGTTGTGGTTAATCCGCATCCCTCGGGACGGAAAGTTGCGGCAGAGGGTGTGCGGCGATTCAACGAAGCTATTGTCAGCGAAGTTGGGATCGATAATTTGATCTGCGTCATCGCCGAGCCAACGCTCGAATCCGCCGAAGCCTTGTTCAAGCATCGCGATGTTGCATTGATTTGTGTCACGGGAGGGCCCGCGGTGTCACGAGCGGCCCTCAATAGTTGAAAGCGAGCAATTGTGGCTGGTCCTGGCAACCCTCCCGTGGTTGTGGATGAGACGGCTGACTTGGATCGAGCTGCCCAAAGTATCATTCAAGGTTGCGCGTACGATAACAATTTGTTGTGCATTGCCGAAAAAGAAGTGTTCGTCGTCGAAAGTGTTTTCGAGGACATGATGGCGGCGATGCGACGTGCCGGTGCGTTTGAATTGAACGCTCAGCAGATCGCGATGTTGACCAGCAAGGCGATCGTGCAGGTTGGAGAAGACAATCACGATGCTGCTTGCAAAGACTTCATCGGCAAGGATGCCAGTTTCTTGGCTGAGGCTGCGGGGGTTTCTGTGCCGGCTGGGACGGAAGTGGTCTTTGGCGAAACGGATGAGCATCATCCTTTTGTCAGTGTCGAACAGATGATGCCATTCTTGCCCTTTGTACGCGCCAAAGATGTTGATCACGCAATCGCGTTGGCGAAGCAATACGAGCACGGGTTTCGGCACACAGCGATCATACATTCGCGGAACGTTCACAACATGACAAAAATGGGTCGTGCGATGGACACAACGCTTTACGTGAAAAATGGGCCGTGCATGGCGAGTCTCGGACTTGGCGGTGAAGGCTATTTGTCATTTTCAATCGCTGGACCAACGGGAGAGGGAGTCACGACACCAAACACTTTCACTCGCGAACGCCGTTGCAGCATGATCGACGAATTGCGTGTGGTCTGATTTCAATCGATTAGTAGCGGAATTTAACCCGTCCTCTGGGGCGTTGATTGCGAACCCTGAACTCATCAAAAAACTTTGTTATGCAACCAGCATTTGTTCTTGGATCGACTCATGCGACTGTGAAGCACGAAAGCTTCGAGGGGCAAAAGTTGATCATTGTGCAACCGTTGGACGTCAATGATTCAGCTGATGGGGCACCGCTGATCGCCTTGGATGCGATGGGGGCACGTCAAGGGGATCGCGTGTTGCTGACCAGTGATGGAACCTACAGTCGAGAGGTGACTGGAAGTCAGGCCACGCCAGCGCGATGGAGCGTCATGGGGATATTGGATTAGTACCAATGACAGGTGGAGCTGTAAACGAAAACCGAAATTACGAAGGGGGCGACATCGCTGCACATGTGCTGTCGGTCGGTGATCTGGAGTGGGTCCAAGAGATTGTGCGGGAAGTGATCACGCGACTGCGCGCAGATGACATGACGTGCGCGTTAGATGGGATTCAAATTTCACAGCGAGTTGTAACGGCGGAAGCCATCGAACAAATCAAAGAGTCGGTAAGGTGTGTCGCGATTCGTTCGGATGCTGTCGTTACACCGGCAGCAAAGGATGCGGCCCGGCAACGGGGGATCACCCTGCAACGCTGTACCCAAAGCATCAATAAGAAGAATTACAGCGAGCACCAGCAGCCTACCCTCTTGATCGACACAGATGATTCGAACCGAAGAGAGATAGTCGAGTCGCAGTTGCGACGCAGAGGGGTGGCGGAAATGCACACCCGGATTGTACTGACTGATTCACCAGCAGCGACCGTGGTTCGCGAGGTGAATGGCGGCGAGGTCGCGGTCATGGTTTCGTCCTTGGACGAGGTCGATCGCTTTGCCGCCGAATGCAGCCCAACGAGTTGGGTCCTTGATATGAAACGATTGAACTTACCCGGGGCAGTCAACGTGGCAGCCCTGATTAACAAACTGGGATCCTCTGTGTCATGAAATTGGCCCGAACGATCGGAACGGTAACGCTGGCGCGGTCTCACCCTGCACTGATCGCCGCCAAATTGCGCTGTGTTGAATTAGTCGATTCGATTGATCGTATCAACGAGCAACCGCTTGGCGGGGAAACCGTGGTTGCCTGGGATCTGTGCGGCGCGGGACTAGGTGACTTGGTCGCGCTCGCCGAGGGTCCCGAATCCGCTCAGCCATTCCGCCCTGAAATAAAACCATTGGATGCGTCCATCGTGGCGTTACTAGACGATGTCGAGCTGCCAAGTTCGGCTGCCGAATAGGAGAAAATGAGATGCAAAACCTTCACAAGATCAAACAAGATATGTGCGACATTGGTCGTCGCATTTACAACCGTCAATTTGCTGCGGCCAACGATGGTAATATCACGGTTCGCGTCAGCGAAAATGAGGTGCTTTGCACACCCACGTTGCACTGCAAGGGTTTTTTGAAGCCGGATGATATCTCATTGGTTGATATGACCGGCAAGCAGCTTGCCGGACGCAAGAAACGATCCAGCGAAGCGTTGTTGCACTTGGAAATCTATCGTCAACGCGAAGACGTCAAGAGTGTCGTGCATTGTCATCCGCCTCATGCCACCGCTTTCGCAATCGCTCGTGAGCCGATTCCGCAGTGCGTCTTGCCGGAGGTCGAGGTATTCCTTGGTGATGTACCGATTACGAAGTATGAGACCCCTGGTGGTCAAGCGTTCGCCGACACCATTATTCCGTTTGTGGATCGCACAAACGTGATGATCTTGGCCAACCATGGCACGGTAAGCTACGGCGAATCGGTTGAACAAGCGTTTTGGTGGACGGAGATTCTGGACTCTTATTGCCGGATGTTGATGCTGGCCAAGCAGTTAGGAAATGTCTCTTTTCTGGGTGGGCAGAAGTCACAAGAACTGCTGGATTTGAAAGATCAGTGGGGTTACAAAGATCCACGTAACACCGCTGAATATGAAGATTGTGATATCTGCGCGAATGACATTTTTCGTGATTCTTGGGCCGAGTCGGGAGTCGAGCGGCGAGCGTTCGCAGCACCACCTTCGTTGAAAACACCAGGCAGTGATGCTGCCGCTGCGAAGGCTGGTCCCGGGGGTGTTGACGAAGAGGCCCTTGTCAAGCTGATCACAGATGAGGTGATACGGCAATTGCAGGCTTAGGTCTGTAATGCTGCACTGTTTTTCGGCGAAGGTTACAGGGCACTCCGGCGCCAGCTTTAGCCAACACAGGTTTCAAATTCATTCGTTGGCTGACTGCTGACTGCTGGCATGAACCTGACTGCTGACATGAAGTCGCCTGCTGAGCTGAATTTCGTATTCCATTAATCTAAGTTTCAACAGAACAAATTCAGGATACTAGGACTTATGAAGGTTTCGATTATTGGTGGAGGCGGGTTGGTTGGATCCTGTGCAGCCTTCGCGCTCCAGTGTGGTGGGATTGCGAAAGAAGTTGCCCTGCTGGACGTCAACGAAGAATTAGCTGTCGGCCAGGCACTTGATTTGCAGCATGGAAGCCCGAGTGTTGCCGATCAAGTGATCACCGGCGGTGGTTATGAGCATATTCCGACGAGCGACGTGATTTGCATCACAGCGGGTCTGCGACGCAAACCAGATGAATCACGTCTCGATCTAATCAATCGGAACACCGACTTGTTTGTGCAGATTTTGCGAGACGTTCGCGCCGCCGGCCCTAAGCCTTCTGCGATCGTTCTGGTTGTCAGCAATCCGGTCGATATCTTGACCTACGTGGCAGCACAGCAGCTCGGTTTGCCCTCTGATCAAGTCATCGGATTAGGGACCCAGCTAGACACCATCAGGTTCTGCTCATTAATTGCCGAACAGTTGAAAACACCGCCGACTCAAACCAAGGCGTTGATCTTAGGCGAGCACGGTGAATCGATGGTACCAATTTGGAGCAGTGCCGCGATTGCAGGGTTGCCCTTAGAAAAGTATCCGGGCTGGACTCCTGCTCTGGCGAATCAGCTGTTCACACGGACCCGTGGCAGTGGAGCCGAGGTGATCAAGCGTAAGGGTGGCGCTGGGTTTGCTGTGGGAGTGGCGATTCGAGATGTGATCGATGCGATTGCCCTCGATCAAAATCGTCTACTGCCGGTAAGCAGCGTTCAAGCTGGCTGCTACGGGATCCGCGATGTCGCTCTGTCCGTGCCAACGGTCGTTGGTCGGAGCGGCGTTGTCGACCGAGTTGAGATTGAGCTCTGGCCAAAGGAAATGCAAGGTATGCGTGCCAGCGGCGCTGCACTTCGGAAAACGTTGGAAGTTGTGATGAAACGAATCGGTTAGCGGCAGCTGAAGAAGTATCTTGAGCCGAGCATGGGTGAGCGGTAGCCGAAATGCCTGCCGCATTTTCACGCTTTTGACGCGTCTAAATAGGATGAGTTGTCCAGGTGCTGATTTGATTGCAAAGGCAACTTCATCCGTTGCCTATGGCTGGATCAGTAGCAGAAGTTGTCCCATTTCATCGGGACCATCATTTTGAATTTTCAGCGAATTACTACGGTTGAAGCTGAATGGCAACTCATCTAGTTCCGCAGCAATTTGTGAAATAACAGTGGCGTTGCCCACTAGTTCAAACACTCGGCCGTCGTGCCGTACCGTAGTCGGATTTACGTTGAGCGAATCGACGACACGTTTCATGGGCGTGTTAAAAGCGATCGACATTCCGACCTGAGCGATTCCTTCTTCATCAGCCATCAGGCTGAGATAAAAACGATCAAGATTCTTTAGAGGTGCATCAAGGTAAAGCACGCGGGCGTCGGTAGCCTCACTCGATTCCTCCTTGTTTTCGGTAAAGAATCCAGCGATCTCCTCGCTCACCTTCTGTTGGCGAGTTGCACCGATTTCCGCGTTCGCTAAGGCTGCGTTGACTGCATCCGTTTCTTTCCCTTGTTTGGTCAATTGAACCGAATAAACCATTAAAGGACTGCCACCGAGCAGCATTTGTTCGTCAATTGAATTTTGTCTGGCTGCGGTTGCAGGTGGTATTGATTCAGCGGAAGCAACCGACGTCTCAGGGATTTCGGTGGTGGAAGACGCTGTTTCCGGAGTTTCTTGGGCGGCTATCTCGGGGGTTATCACCGGGACACTAGCGACTGCTTCAATTTTCTCCTCGACGTTACCACCTGTTGGAGCGGGCCCCTCCGCGAGCATCGCTGGTCGCGGTTCCGCAGGCAGTGTTTTTTCAATTCCGTCGCTCACTGGTTCGTCCTCCAGGGAGCTTGGTTTGGAAGCAGGATTCTTCGCGATCGGGTCTTGCTGCTTGCCAAAATCAACGGCGAAAAACGCAAGTGCGATGGTCGCCGCCACCGCTGCGATCGTGACCGGCACCCGCCATTCTGCGGAACGCTTAGTGTGCTGAAGGCTTGGTTGCTCGGCTAACCGAAGCAGCGGATGATCTTCGTTCAGTCCTTCAAACCTTGCCTGGGCAACTGCGGCATCGAGGATTCGCCCGGCGAAACCACTCTCCAATCGAATTTCATCTTCCGAGGAGGAAATCGCTGCTAGGATCGCTTGGATTTCTCGGAGTTGCTCCAAATCATCCGCAAACTCGGGATCGTTTGCGAGCAAATAATCCACTCGCGCTCGCTCATCTGCACTCAGAACATCATCCAGATGCCCTGACAGCAATTGTTCGCGGAGTTCATTAGGGAGTGACATATTTCAAACCGTACTGGCCGTTGATTGCGGCGGGCGACAGGCGAATCCTCAATTCGGAATGAACCAGGTGGTATTTCCAATCTTGAGGGAGCATGATAACTGGACTCTGCAGCATCCGATGCGTACCCCACTCAGATGCGGGATCGGTCGCGAAAGTTCCCCGCGCTCACGGGAAATCCTCACCGACCATGGTTTTACGTTCGTTTTTCTTTGTTTTTTGGGTACTTCCCAGCTGACAGCTTTTTCCCTGGCGGGGGGTGTGAAGGCGAGATGGACCATAAACGGATTCTTGAGACAAATCGGCAGGTGTATGACGCGATGGCGGCGGCGAACGATCCCCTGTGCCGGCCCGCCAAGGACGAAGAATTAGCAAATCCTCTCGCAACGGTCGATGCGGCAGGTTGGTTAGGGGAGTCGATCGCTGGCCAGAATCTGCTTTGCCTGGCTGCCGGAGGAGGCCGCCAGAGTTCTCTCTATGCGGCTGCTGGGGCGAACGTCACCGTGGTCGATCTCAGTGGTGCAATGCTCGAGCTCGATCGTCAGGTCGCTTCCCAGCGTGGCTACTCGCTCCGTCTCTTTGAAGCATCGATGGAGTCGTTGCCAATGCTGAGCGATGGTGAATTTGACATAGTGATCCATCCAGTGAGCACCTGTTATGTGCCTCAAGTGGCCCCCGTGTTTCAAGAGGTCGCCCGTGTGATGCGGCCCGGCGGAATCTACATCAGCCAACACAAGCAGCCGACTAGTCTGCAGAGTTCGATCGATCCACTCGCCGAGGGTGGCTACTCTGTTTCACATTCGTACTACCGTGATACGCCCGTACCTCCCAATACATCTAATTCATCGGCGGCGCGGCGACTCCGTGAGCAGGGGGCCATTGAATTCCTGCATCGGTGGGAGCAGCTGATTGGCGGAATTTGCCGTGCTGGGTTTGTCATCGAAGATCTGACCGAGCCGATGCATGCGCGTCGGAATGAAACGACGTCACCTGGCAGCTTTGCTGATCGAGCACGCTACCTGCCACCGTATGTTCGTATGAAAGCACGTCGAGTCGGAAAAGCCGCCAACGCTGGTACGCTTTGGTTGCCGAGCACCACGGGGTGATCGCGAGTGACGGTTGGCACGATTTCATCCGTAGATTCACCGGGTTTGAACTGCAGTTCAGTTGAGCGGCGGATTTGCTTTTAGAGGCTCGTTGATCACACCCTGCCTGCATGGGATGTTTTCGATGGTGGGCTTGGTTCGGTTGACCGTATCCTTCTCGCGATGAGTTATATGTTTAGTTCGGTGAGGTTTTAGAGTCACCGAACGCGTAAATGTAGCCGCGGTCGGTACTGACGAAAAGTTTGCCGGCAGCGGCGGCGAGCCCGTGGGCCGCACCCTCCACCTCCGTTCGCCATAATTCCTGGCCGTCACTTGCCTGCAGTGCTCGTACTTCTCCATTGAGCCCCAAGATTAATAGGTTTCCGACTTTGATGATGTCGAGTGGGATTTCTGATTTCGCCGTCCAGCCCCACGAATTTTCGATTATCTTTTCGGCCGCTGCGATGCGAGCGCGGCCCGCCGTCGCTTTCTCTGGTTCTGCTTTGATCAAGGCTTTCGCTTCTGCGACCTCGATTTGGCCTGTGACATATTGCTGCCGGTTCAGTTTTCTCAGTTTGCCTTGGGCGACCAGGAATGCATCTTGTTGATCGATCAGAATACGATTAGTTCCATTGAATGAAACCAAAGCTTTATTCGATTGAGGTTCAGTGACCCGTATTTGATCGTCGGCAGATTTTTGATTTGATGGACCGGCGATTAATTGTTCCTCCGGCGACAGGACGCAGAACACACCGCCGGCACCACTAACTGTCCCACGCAGTTTTCCGTTGCTGCTTTCGATGGCGAGCGGCGCCGCCCGACCTTGAGGCACATAGATTCGTTGCTCAGATGCGAGCAAGGCTCCTTGCAGCGTGACGTCATCGAACTCGCGGACGTAGCAGTTATCCGCATCGATCGAACCAGTGTTGGCATCGACGCTGTAAAAGTAGGATTTTTCCCAGGGTACAAGTGATCCGGCGAAAGTGGCTCGGTCACCATGGATCAAGACCCCCGTGCGGACGGGCCACAATGAAATGATTTTTCCATTACTGGTAATCCGCTGATCGTGCTGGTTTGTCTTTCGCTGCCAAATCAATTCACCACTTTGGGAATCGCAACAGTATGCCTTACCATCATCCGAACCAAAATAAACCTTGCCGTTGGCGATGCTCGGCGGCATGCGAACGGCGGCCCCGGTGAATTGCACCCATGCTTCAGTTCCGTCCACAATCTTCAATGCGTGTGCGGCATCGTCGACTGAAGAGCCAAAGTAGACGTGTTTTGAATCTGCCGTAACGAAGAAACAAGGATCGAAGTTACGCATTGATTGCAGTCCACGGTTTCCGGCCCATGCGTCCCACTTTGCTGGGCCTGTCCACGCCATCTGTGGCATGTGCGGTGACTTCCAAACCCAGTGTTGTGTCAGGGGCATCGGTAATATCGCATCGCTGACTCCACTACGACGGTTATCGTGGCGGTATGTCGGCCACGTTTGAGCTTGTGTTGTCGGCACTGCGAAAATCCACAGCAAACCAGCGGTAACGAGCGTCTGGCAAGCCGATTTCAAAAAACAGTTTAGTCGTAGAAGACTGTTCAATTTCTCCGTGTGTCGAGCTTGGTGACCCGTGTAAGAAGGCACATTATTACGTGTTGAACAACGCGTCTCTGGTTGTGGTTGATTGTTTTTTTTCCGCCACACAACATTTTCATTTTGAGTCATGGTTGGACCCCTTTTTGGGCGCAAAGCCGATTGAGCATTCCATCCACCCACCGCATGAACATCCGCCTCCTGCTTCTGGCGAGAAGAGCATGCCTTGGGCGGGGATGGTGCTCAGCCAACAGCTCGGTCTTAGTCGAGTAAATTCTGAGCGTCCATCTCGCTCGAGAGACCAAAACGATAAGGGGCCACCGCCACCCCGGTAAATAATGGTGTTGCCGGTCCCAACCGGCGTGGCACAACCACGTCGTTTTCCGAGCGTGTTCGTCTTGATAATGTTGCCGGTCTTTGAATCAAGTATTTGAGGCTGCACATAGATCTTGTCGTTCATGAGTACCGCGTGTTGCATGTGAGCCCCGTGGTGGTCTTCAGGCCACTTCGCTGATTGCGACCATCGGCGTTCGCCACTGGCGAGGTCAAAGGAGGTGAAATGGAACTTCGCATCGCTCGAGGATTCCAGCAGGAATTGATTCTCATCCGCCAAGCCGAATGCAACCACTTGCGAAGAAGAGGTCGCGGGAGCTTTCTGGGTCCACAATTCGCGGCCCGTTTTCAAGTCCAGGCAGACCACCGTAGCCTTATCTGCAATCTGCTGGTTGGTCAGCTTTCCGGATGGAAGTTTTCGCAATGCTGGATCCGTGATTTCAACAAAGATTACTCGGTCATTGGCGATGGTGATCGTGGCGTGAATGATGGCATCGACGTCACGCTGCCAGCGAACATTTCCGTATTGTTTGTCATAAGCAACGAGTGATTGTCCGCAGACTTTGGAAGTTGCCTGGTCATCCTTTCCGTCATACCAGGCTGGTTTTGCCCAGAATTCTTCGTACTGGCTGCCCTGGGTGACTGCAGTCCCCAGAATCGTGTCGTTGGTGTTGGCGACATAGCCCCAGTCGAAATTTTTCTTGGCGTTGCTGTCATCGGGTTCCGGCAAGGTCAGTGTGCGTTTTAATTCGCCGCTTGCCGCATCGATTACCCAGAGTCGGTCGGCTGCTGCCGCATAAAAAAATGCGTCATCGGCGCACCAATTGGCACAGTCACGCGGAATATTGACTCGACGTAGGCCAGGCATTTCAAGCGACCACAGGACCGCACCATTAAATGCGTCTAACGCGATCATGCGATTCATGCCCTGATGAAACAATCGGCCACCGACGGCTAGGGGAGCAGGCATGCGCGGATTGCGATCGATGCCAAAATCAGCGCCTGGTCGGCCGAGCCATCGGATCTCCAGTTGTCCCGCATCATCTACACCATCGAGCGTTTCACCCGAATAAGACTGATTCGAAACACTGCCGTACTGATGGTCCCAGCGAGTTAGTGTCAAATCGCTCATGGGGTGTGCAACAAATAACTGGTCGTTGACTGGATTCCAGTTCAGCGTCGGAGTGGCGGGCGGTTTGCCCACACAGATCAGTGTTCCTGTTGGTGACAGCAGTTCTTTGGCCCATTGCAGATCCTCTGGTTTGACGAAAGCCACATTCGCAATCTCAGACGGGATTTCTGCGGTCAGTTGTGCGGTGAAGCGAATTCCGTAATTCCCTTGCTGATACCAGTGGTGACGTCGTTTCGACATTTGCTCGTGATCGTCGCAGGCGGCGATGATGGTCATTGAGGTGTGCTGGACCAGCCAAGTCGCCCAGGGTTCGCTCAGACTCTCCCCCACGACCGCATAGCCACCCAAATGATGAAGACTGCTTATCAGCGCGGTGGATTCAGATGAAGGTTCTTCGACTCCTTTCTCCGGCATCGGTGGGGTGTAGTTCATTGCGTTATCGAATTCAAAGACTTCGCTGGTCCAGGGTGGACCATCTCCATCGATGGTAATTCGGTACCGATAGACTTGATTGGGTTGTAAGTCCGTCAGGACGACTTGGTGGAATGTGCCACCAGCGGAGCTTGGCTTGACTAACTGTTGTGCAGATTCCGTAGCAGTGTGATAGGCCACCGTCGCGCTGCCTGGGAGGTCGGATTCCCAGGTCAGTTCGGCTTCTCCGGGTGAGATAAAACGGATGGCAGGATGGACTTTCTGCACTTCGATGGAGTCGTCACCGTTGGCGGTCAGCGTCAAAACGAAGAGAGTCGCTGTGGTGAGAAGTGTAATCGGTGATTTTGATTGGCTGAATTTCATCATAATGTCCAGTGTAGCAACAGATGGACGACGAAGCCTCGTTCGGGTCCAGGGTGTCTTGCTTGGCATTCGTCTGCCGTTGGTGTCTGGGAGACCAGGGTATTCTTGCAGGTGCCTAGTTTCCTATGGTATCAGTAGCGGGATCGGGCGTTTCTCGTAGCGGCAGTGCTTTCCCGGTAACGGACCGCACACTTTGGGGGCCGGCATTGAGTTTTGGCACTCGTAATCCTTTTTCGATGCTTTCATTCGAAAGCTGTAGATCCCTTTGTTTGCGTCCATTCGTTGATTTTCGCGAGAACTTCAGGGGTTTCCCGATCATGAAACAGATCATGCCGCATTCCTTGGCAGGTCAAGAGTGTGGCACGGTTGCCCATCCGGATTGCCAAATGTTCGCAGGCACTGCGATCAATCAGCGGGTCTTCGTCTCCTAGCAAAATCAAGGTAGGGATCTTCAGTTGTCTTGCGTGATCAAGGGCCCACCGCCCCTGGGAAAGAAGTTGTGTTGCCAGGTGAATCGTAATCTTTGAGTGTCTTAACGGATCTGTCCGAATCGCTTCGCTCTCTTTTTCGTCGCTGGTGAGTGCGGCGGGATTGACTGCTCGAGTGATGCGAATCCAGGGGAACAAATGCCCGGTGAGCCAGGCCGCGAAAATATGGGGCCGCGGTGGAGGCGTTGGTGGCAAAAGCATGGGCGCGCAAAGAATCAGGCCAGCAGGAAGATTGTTGGCGTGCTGGAGTGATTGGCGAAGTGCGTAGCTTAATCCAAGATTGCCGCCCATGCTGTGTCCCACGATGAAGTGCGGCAGGCCGGGATAAAGCTCTGTCAATTTTGCACGAGCAGCTTCGATATCTTTCAATAGACCATTGAATGAATCGGCACGCCCACGCTCCCCGGGTGATTTACCGTGGCCTGGCAAATCAAACCCCAGGACGACAAACCGCTGTTGTACTAATGCGCGGGCTAAGGGTTCAAATCTCGCTGCGTAATCACCAAGGCCATGCACCACTAAGGCGATGCTTCGCGGTTGCCCAACACCGGTCCAGAGATGGCCGTTGAGTCGTTCGAGGCGTCCAGTGAAGAGTGTTTCGTGGTGCACGAAGTCTCCGTTCGTTGGCCGTCATTGATTAGCGTCCGTTCGAAAATCTAGCCTCGCTGAAAAGCTATTGATTCATCGCCCAATTAAAGCCTGCTGCGACGACCGCTTGCCAAGTCTTGTCAAGCATCGTTTCATTGTGGTGGCCAAGCGAGATTCCGAATACACGCGTACCCTTAATCTCGTTGATCCAAATTACTGGTTCTCGATTTCCTGTTTCGTGACTGTGGACACTCGCCAAGACTTTGGCAGAGGGCCAAACTTTCTCGATTACGTAAAGCTCCCCGTTGGGTGTGTCCCAAGCGCTTCCAATCGATCGTACGATTGGATGTGCGTTTCCTGCATCGGTGGGTACGACATGCAGAGAGTGTTTCGATTTCTCATGCCGTCGACTGGTGACACCCAAGAATGATCGCCAGACATCCGCAGTCGGTGCGTTGCGATAGGAGTGCATCGAACAATGAATCATGATCGCTGGAGTTTTTGATTCGGTATGAGCGTTGACGATGCCGGTGACGAATGGTCCATCTTCGACGCCACCGAAGCATTCATTGTGGATGACGATGTCGAATCCCTTAATCCAATCGCCTCGTTGATAAATGTCCGCTTTGATATCTCTCCCGCTTCCATACTGAAGAATTGTCCAGTCGATATTTCCGACACTCTTTGATAAGCCTTCGCTAATGATCTGCTTTTGGTTCTGGTAATCGTGGCAGCATCCGCCTGTGATTAATAAAACGCGGACCTCGGGTGTCGCTGTGGGTTGTGAATCGGGTTCGATGGCAGACGTCGTAGAAGCCATCCAGAGGGTGGCCATCCAGAGGGTGATTGTGAGGCACAGGAATCGTGTCATGGGATATCCGCTAGGAACAGAATGGCGTGGGAGGGCACCGGCTCGGTCCGACGTTTTTCCAATTTTACTGGCGGGCCAATTTGACTTGCAGCCGCCGACGGCAGGCTTCCCACGTATTTTGATTCATTTACCGTTCTTGATCACCCTGGATTACACCGTTTTGCCCTTGAATTACTAGAGTTCGCATCGGATTCTTCTGGGAACTGTGGCCTCGGTCGGGGGAGGGGCGTTTTTGTGGCTGTTGGCATAGAAACTGCACTTCTTCTAAAACCAATGTTGATAATGCTGCCAAGATGGCCCGGATAAGACGAGTCAAACTTGTTCGCGTCCGTTTCAATCCCTATTTCTTGAAAGCCAAATTCCGATGTTGATTCGCTTGCTGGCTGCCTTCATTTTTGTTCCGTTAATTGAGCTCGCTTTGTTGCTTCAATTGGCGGACGCAACGAGTGCTTGGACGGCCTTTGTTGTCGTCATTGTTACCGGAGTGATCGGTTCCATCTTGGCTCGTCATCAAGGAGTGATGGCTTGGTTTCGCTTTCGCGGTGCGTTAGCGGAAGGCAGGATGCCCAATCGCGAGATTCGTGATGGGTTGATGATTGTCTTTGCTGCTGCGTTGTTGTTGACGCCCGGGTTATTGACTGACGCGCTAGGTTTCACCTTGCTAACTCCTCCGGGCAGAGCCTTGATCGGTCGGTGGGTGGTGGACCGTTATGTGAAGCGATCCAGGGTGCAGATAATGTCTGGTCAATCAGCGTCCTACCAAGAGTCGATATTTGAAGAACCGCTACATCGTCAGTCGCGTGAGGGTGGATACACCATCGATGCAGAAGTGGTGGATCGCAAATCTTGAACGAGATGGTGGTCGCCCGCTGAATTTCTGGTGCCGGAGTTGGTATTCTCGCGTTTTGACGCAGTTCGCCACACGCCTGTGGGTAGAGGATCAACAGGGTATTGCGCCATAGAAGACAAATGTCGAACTCACCCGCCTCGCAGTTCTATCATCGATGATTCGACCGTCTCGCATCGGCCGTGTTGGTTTGGTTGCACGGGGAGCTACTTCAGTTTGCCTGCCGCCCACAGCGATCCACGTGTCAGAGTGTTCAAAAATACCTCGTCTTGAAACGTCTCGTTTGAATGGCCATAGGTGGTGCCAAAGACGCGGGCTTTGCCGTACTGATTGGTCCAAAAGACTGCGTGGGCTTTACCTGTTTTTTCACTTTCGCTGGTCGCGAGTACGGTGGTTTTTGGCCACAGCTTTTCAATGACGTAAAGTTCATCGATCGCGCTTTTATGACCGTCGGGGTAGCCCGTCATAATCGGGTGATCTTTGGCAACGACATCGATTTTGTAGTGGCTTTTGTGCTCGTGGCGTCGGCTTGTGACTCCAAGCAGTTGACGCCAGTCATCGATTTCTGCGCCTCGATAGGTATGCATCGCGCAATGGATTACAACCGCGTTGGTACCTTCGTAATGCGGGCGCGTGATGCTGCGAATGTACTCGGGCGACATCGTGTTGGCGAAGCACTCGTTGTGGATGACGACATCGAAACCTTTGGCCCATTCGGGATCACTGTAAAAATCAATTTCGGCCTCTGTACCGGTGCCACCTTCGTTGACGACTGTCCATTTTGCTTGGACTCCACGTTTCTCCATCGCTAGCTGCATTGCTTTGGTTTGGAAGTCATAGTCATGACAGCAACCGCTCGTAATGAGCAGGATGTTTAGCGACTGATTGAATTCTTCAGCCCTCATTTGGCCGAAGCAAAGTGAGGAAAGCAGCAATCCAAGCGCAGCATAAATTTTCATAGCAGTTCCGTTGGTGGCGGTAGCGTCGCCACGCAGGTTCCGCTCAAACCGCGAGGTTGTTGGTGGCAAAGTCGCGCAAACCTAGAGTCGGTCGTCAAGTTCAACGGGTTCCATGACTTTGGTGTTGCGTTCAACGGCGACAACAGTGGTCCGCTGTCGCAGTCCGTCGCGGCTCTCCGCCGTTACCGGCAGCACTTGTCGCTTATCGGGCAACTCCATGCGAACCGTGAACGAGCCGTCTTCTTGGAGTTTAACGGGACGTCCCGCTACCATGACTGACGCGGACGACGAAGTCTTTCCGAAAATAATTAGCTCGGCATCGACTTTGAATGGAAGCTTTCCTTGACGCAGCAAGGTCGGGTCAGCAACCGTCTGCCCCTGTTCGCGTCGCAACGGCATCGGGCGATGCAGTCGTTCTTCAAAGATTTCTCTCAGGTCACCGCCGTCGGTGTCGTAACCACCGCTGAGTGAATAAATTCTCTCGTAGTCCTCGGCAATATCCCGCCAGTGTTCATCCAAGCGTTCGCATTCACCTGGGCGTGGGGTTTCAACGATATTACTGCGGCACAGCGTATAAAACTCATCATTGTCGGCCAGGTATCCGACCAGCACGCGATATCGTGATGGCGGGTCATCGACGTCGATGTACCAATTGTCGACGCCACCGTGAATCGTGATGTCTCGCTCGACGCTCTCAGCATTGTTATTGCTGACATCCGCAACGGTTAGAATCCGCAGGGTGGGAACAGCTGTATGCCATCGCTCGGCCATAGCTGATTGGGCACGTTCAACACTGGCACGCGTAATCTCCCAGCTTGCTTGAAGCCAGAAGGCATCCCTGACTAGCAAAATAACCCGGTCCTGGTGCTGAACTTCCGCACGATTCCGTTTCGCTCCTCGATTTACCGCTGACCCCCCAACCAGCATCCCTGTCGAGAGATCCTTGTTGCGTGCCATCGTCTCGCGTCTTTTGCGAATCTGTGCCCGGATTCGAGCCGTTTTGGCCGATACTTTTGGTTCTGGCAGTTTTGGTAGCGGCTTGGAGGCCGCAGCTCGTCCGGTGCTTCTGGATGACTTAGCACTCTTGGGCGATTTAGCAGTTGAGCGGGTGGTGTTTCGACCTTTCGAGCTTGCCAAGCCAGCCTTTTCTTTTGGGTTGCTCCGGCTTGACTTGGCGGTGGGAGATGCCTTCACCGTTTTGGCTTTGGTTGCTGAGGAGTTAGATTTGCGTCGTAAGCGTCGCTGGACCTTTTTAATTTCCTCCACGAGCTCGGCTTTCCTCATCCCGTGCCATCCCGGAACTCCATAGGTTTTTGCCAAATCTGCCAAATCTCGACGCGTCTGAGCCTTCAAGTCTGCGGTCGTAATCACCTGAACCTCCCAAAATCCGGAGCAAACTTATGCCGAAGAAGGCAAGGTTCGCGCCATTGTTGTCTACTCTTTTTATCCGCGGGTCATCTTGGGATGAGCCCACTAGCCCACGTCTTCTTCTCTGCTGTGCATCCGAGCATTGGTCGATACCGCAGTGGCTGAGCGTTGGCAGGCTGTAACCAAGCCGGGGTACCAATCATTTAGGATCGAACGAAGGCCGTTTTTTTCCGGCCAACACAGCTTAGGTGAACGCAGCTTTGGCACCTTTCGGGCAAAACTCGCTCGCCGGGTTGTCTGAGCAGGCCTGCGCAAATCGTACTAACGGCACAATCGTCACCTAAAACATTATGGCAAGGGCTTGCAAAAAGTTCTAGTCGCTGCGTTGGTGTTTTCCTGGAATGCTGGGTGAAATGCTATCAAAACGACGTGAAAACCGGCAGAAAACCGTTTTTTTCGCAGGCCTGCCCGGCCGACCTAATCGCTGTTTTTTGAGCCGTGCCAGCAAGCTAGTTGGGCGTTTTGGGCGGCTAGCGGTTTCGAGTGTGTTGTGACCGCAGTGTGGGGCGATGTAGCAAAGATTCGGCGGGGGTCTAAGTCCCCCATTTCTGTGGTGGCCTGCCGGGTCGGATCGTCGTTGGCTTGGTTTTCAGGCAGGCTGGCTCTTAACGGCTTGTCTCGCTTCAGTGTGGAGCCAAGAGGCGTCGGTCGTGTTCTGTGTTCGAATTTTTAAAAAAATGGGTGCGGCGATCGGTCGCTGCCTCTTCTTTCGGGTGGGGCAGATGTCACAATCTGTGCTTCTTAAATTTACCAATCCGGGTTTCCTACCAGTGACTGGGTTTCCATTGAATGGACCGCAGCGATCCAAGCGAGCATTGCAGCCAGATGGGGTACCATCATCGGCCACCGGGAAAGTTGAGCGAGGTGAAGCTCGAGTCGCCGGAAGCGAACTTTTGGGCCGACGGGCTGGCATCCGGTATGCGGCTCTCGGGACGGAATTGGCTGCCTACACCTTGACGTTTGCTGGAGTCGGTTTCGCGGTGGATAAAGCCTGTGGTAATCAGAAGTATTACGCAACGGCCTTGGGCACGTTAGTAGGGTTCGCCTACGGGATGTATCAATTCGTGTTGGAGGTTCAGCGAGGGGCGGGAGGCCATCCATGAGCGATTTCAGCATCAGTGAACGGCAGGCGTGCTGCTCGGTCCGGCGGGCGTGTCATGAATCCATGCGTTGGACGGCGGTTGCCTGCATCGTTTCGTTTGGCTTTTTAATGACGGTTCGATTCGGCTGGCCAATGATCTTCCGCTGGTCTCCAGCGGATGCGGCATTCATCGCTTTGGGGAGCTGGATTGTGGCTTGGATTTCCCTCGCTCCCGGTCTTCGGGTGGCACAGCATTTGAGCGATTTTTGCCAAGTGCTAGACTTTTGCTACATGTTATTGGTCGGAATCATAATTCGTCAGTTAGGGACCGTTGCACTCTTTTTAACATGCCGTTATCACTTGGCGTCATCAGCCGAAGTCGTTGCTGGAATGACTATCGGCTGGTATGTGCTGCTGACCTTCATCGAGGTGTTTGTATTAAGCCGTTGTCATGGCGACGCGGCTTCGTCCAAGGCAACCAATTCGGGACAGGTGGACAACCGTCAAGCCTCTCTCGAAAACGCACGCACGCCAGAACAACAGAACATTTGAACAACAATCAGACATGAACCTGTTGCTTGCCGCCGCCGATCCCGTTTCTCATGCAGTCCCGCATGCTTTACATTCCCACCCATGGGAATTTCACGTCGGTGGTCCTGATCTCGATGTGCCGGCCCTGGGAATTTCGGGCGGCATGTATCAGTTCTATATCACCAATCACCTGTCGATGACTGTTGTCACAGCGGTGCTGGTGCTCCTTGTCTTTTTCTATGTTGCCAGGCGAGTCAAGCCACAGGGTGAGGGTTTGGATGCCTACAAAACACGCGGTCGCTTTTCGCAATTGTTCGAAACTATGTGCACGTTTGTGCGCGACGAAATGGTTAGGCCCAACTTGGGCGGCCTGACTGACAAATATATCTATTACGTCTGGACCGTGTTTTTCTTTGTGCTCTTTGCAAATGTGATTGGATTGATCCCCATTGGATACATTTTGCAGGTGCTCACTGGAGACACCCATTTGTCTCACTGGGGCGGATCGGCGACGGGAAATCTGTCGCTGAACGTGATGCTGGCGTTATGCAGTTTTATTGGGATCGTTTATGTCGGAATCCGCGAGACCGGATTCAAGACTTTCATGGCGCACTTCAATCCGCTGGGTTGGGGCGATCCGAAAATGTTGCTGATCGGCATTCCGCTCTATGTCTTGGAATGGATGGGGCTGTTCATAAAGTGCACGGTCTTGGCCATGCGTTTATTTGGGACCATGATGTCCGGGCACTTGGTGATCGCCGCTTTCGTTGGTTTGGTCTTCATGGCTCGCGAAGTGTCCACGAATTTGGCTTACGGGGTCAGTATTGCGGTGATTCTGCTGGGAATCCTGCTGACGCTGTTAGAGTTGTTCATTTGCTTTTTGCAGGCGTTCATTTTAAACGTCTTTACCGTTTTGTTCATTTCGATTGTTTGCCATCATCCTGATCATGACCATACAGAAGAGTCGGAGTTTGATGATGAGCAC
>JAYZAR010000354.1:0-29369 GCA_036339635.1 Planctomycetota bacterium
CAATACATGGTCAGCGATACCTGTTGCCCCGCTTTGCATGGTTGTTAATTGGAATGAGAGGCAAGGCAGCGGCCCTGATGGGGACAAAGTCCTGTAGAACACAGGGGGACTTCCGTTCGTCCATCCGTCCATCCATCCCCCCCCCCGGCTGTCTCAGCCTGAAATCTGGAAGGGCAGATTTCAGGCCAGGGAAGGCAGATTCTAGGCCTGAGAGGACAGGTAACAGGCCTTAAAGGGCAAATTTTAGGCCTGAGAGGGCAGATTCAAGGCCTGAGAGGGCAGATTTCAGGCCTGAGAGGGCAGATTTTAGGCCTGAGAGGGCAGATATCAGGCCTGAGAGGGCCGGGGGGGACGCACGGACGGACGAACGAACGAACGAACGAATGAACAGACAAGCAAAAGTCCCCCTGTGTTCTACAGGACGTCGTCCCCCTCGGGGCAGCAAGGTGGTGCTCTAGGCACCTTTGGACCGGGGCAAATGGTTCCAGAATTCGACGCTGCCGTCTTCGGTGGTGAAGTTGGGCAGGTCCAAGGTCCGGTCAAGACGGACTTTGGGTATCACTTGCTGGAAGTGACTGAGCGAACCGCTTGAAGCGGCATCAGCTTCTCCAACCGGATCGGCCAGAACCCTCGTCGCTAGAAATAACGGCAATTGTACCGTCAGAATAGCGTCTGCAGGCTTGAGCGGACGAACCCTTTCGGGTAGGTCCGCAATTCCCAGCAAATGGCGGTTCAATTCTTTGTCTAGCATTCCAAGCGTCGTTCAGCAGGCCCTGAAAGTTCAGCAGCAAGCGACGCAGCAGAAGATCGATGTAGCTGTGATCCGAAAGAGCATGGATGTGCAAGAACAAACTGGTCGAGCAATGAATGAGTTGCTCCAACAGGCTTTGACCGTACAGAGGCAGCTCTCTGAAGGACGCCTAGACGTCAGCATCTAATACTATGGGCGGCTTGCTCGACGACCTTTCGTGTCGGCGGAGATTCGATTCATGTTCGCCTCGTCTCCCCGTGGGAGGCCGCGTCCGAAAGAAAGACTGCTCCTGGCAGACGGGCCCTGCTCGCGGAGAAGCTTAGTCGCTAGGCAAATGCTTTGCGGAGCATGGCCAGACTTTTGGGGATCGCGGTTTCGTGTTCCTCTTTCCCTTCGAATTCGAGCGAAATGTAGCCGCGGTAGTCAACATCGCGTAGAACCTTGGCAACGCGTTCATAATCGATGTCGAGTGTGTACCACGTGCCACCGCCGTAATACGTTTTCGCTTGTACGAAGACTGCTTCCGGCGCAAGTTTCGCGTATTGCTCGTATTGATTGTCAAGGAAGTTCCCTGTATCAAGCGTCGCTCGCAACCAGGGAGAATCGAGTTGGTTAATCACGCGCAGCACACCTTCAGCGGTGCGTCCGAGCCCCCAGTGATTCTCGAGACCCAGGACGACGCCACAACGCTCGGCAGTTGCCAAGCACTTTTCCAGTCCTTCGTAGACCCAATCGAACCCCTCGTCATCGGTGTACCCTTCCAGCCGCGGTTCGATCCCACGATTGGCCATCAATTCGTCAAAGTTCTTCGAAGTTCCCCAACGACCTGTATTGACACGGATTGTTGGGATTCCCAGTGAGTACGCCAATTCGATGCACTTGATCGTGTGGTCCACGTTCTTTTGGCGGAATGCTGGGTCGGGTGAGACGAAGGATTGATGCGTTGACAGTCCACACAATCCCAAGCCATGTCGAAAGGCCCGTTGCTTGATGCGTTGCAATGCGGAGTTCGATTCGTCTTGCATTTGAACATGGAGGATCTCAACAGCGTCGAATCCGGTTTCCGCTGCCAAATTGATGCACTGTTCAATCGTCAGCTTTGTGTCGGGTCGGTACCGCCAGTAGGAATAGGTGGAGACGGCAATTGAATTTGGTCGTGTTTTTGGCGTCGCGGTGTCCTGGCCAACGATTGGCGACATAATCGAAGCTGTAGCGGTTGTGGCCAAGCCCACAGCGGCAAATTGCCGCCGAGTGAATCGCGAACTCATAGAATTATCACAAGCAACAAGGAAGAAACCCAACGCATTCCTGCATTCTAGCCCAATCGCACGCCAGCGTGGCACCTCATTGGCCTCAAGCATGAACTGCTCAAGGCACGGTGTTGTTGTGGTTCAGAAAGTCGCGTCTGCATGATCCATTCGTCCACGACGAACGAGTACAAATGCGTTCGATCGCCTGCCCGCCCAGTGTGGTGCGGCATTGAGCTGGAAAAAAGCTACAGTTTCGGTGCTTCCTCGGCCAGTTTCTCCAGTTCCTCTTGGCCGACACGAGTGCAGAAATCTCCAAGCGATTCATCACCTTCCCGATAAGCTTTGAAGGCCGAGAAAATCTTTACGATCTCCTCGACAACCGTGCCGTCGGGGACGAGGTCTTTGTAGATGTAAGCCAACCGGTTGCCCAGCCATCCGCCTCCGGCGAATAACGTGTACTTGTTCTTTGCCTTTCCTACCAACGCGAGATCGGCGTTGTAAGGACGAGCGCAGCCATTCGGGCAACCGGTCATGCGGATGGTGAATCGTTCTCTATCCAGCCCCAATTTGGCTAATGGTTCTTCCAAACCATCGATGATGCTAGGAAGTCGTCGTTCGCTTTCGGTGATCGCCAACCCACAGGTCGGTAGTGCTACGCAGGCCATTGACCACCGCCGCACGGTGCTCGTTTCCTCGGTCAACGGCACATGGTGATCTTTCAATAGTTGAATCAGTTTCTCTTTTTCGTCGGAACCAATGTCAGTGAAAATCAGGCTCTGGTGGCCTGTCATCCGGATTTCAGTTCCCAGTTCATGACAGACGACACGGACTGCTGCTTTCAGTTGGCATTTTTCGTTGTCGTAAAGACGACCGTTCTCGATGTTCAGTCCATAAGACCACTTGCCATCGCCCTGTTCTTGCCAGCCCATGTGGTCATCGAAGCCGTACACGTCGTCTGGTGTACAGTCTGCCAGTGGAGCGCCGAAGTATTTTTCAACTTCCGCCCGGAATCGATCGATGCCCCAATCGTGAACGAGGTACTTCATGCGAGCCCGCTTACGATCCGCTCGGTTGCCGTTGTCTCGCTGAACGCGCAGGATTGCCTGACATACTTCGATGACCTGTTCCGGTGTGACAAAGGCCATGCGTTTACCTAACGCTGGAAACGTCTTGGCTGCGGAGGGCGTTGTCCCCATGCCTCCGCCGACGAGCACGTTGTAGCCGGTGATTGAGCCATCCCGAACGACCGCGATCAGACCGAGATCTTGGGTGTAGATATCGATGCAATTGTCTTCGGGAAGGGCAATCCCGACCTTGAATTTGCGGGGCAGATAGGTAGGTCCGTAAAGTGGCTCTACGACACCACCACCTTCAAGCGTCTTTTCTTCGGTTTCGGGATCAGTTACCCATAACTCGTGGTAAGCCTTCGTGTTGGGAGCGAGTGCTGCTGTCAACTCATCGGTCAATTTTTCCAGTTCCGTGTGGACCCCGTCACATCGTTTTGCTGGGCAACACATAATGTTTCGATTGACGTCGCCACAGGCTGCCAGGGTGGACAGGGCGATTTCATTGATTCGATTAATAGCAGGCCGGAGATCGGATTTCAGCACGCCGTGCAACTGAATCGTCTGACGCGTCGTGATCTTCATGGTTGCGTTGCCAATCTCGTCACACATGTCAAGCATCGCTAGCATTTGGTCCGAGCCAATCCGGCCACCAGGAATCCTCAATCGCACCATCATCGAGTACGCTTTACCACCGCCGGTCTTTTTTGCCGCCAGCCGGGCATCGCGATCATCCTGTTGATAGGTACCATGGAATTTCAGCAACTGGAGATTGTCTTTATTGAAATGATCCGTTGACGCGGCGATCTCCTCGCCGATTGTCCCACGGAGGAATTGACTATCCTCTTTGATCGTTTCTACGGGGCTCAATTTTGGTGCATCGGTAGACATCGAGACACAAATCCTGTGTGATTTCGTTTTCAAGTATCGGGCAGGAGTGGCGAATCAGCCGTTTTGATCCTGATTGCGGCTGGTTGGCGTTCATATGACAGTATTTCTGCTCAACTAACGCACTTGGATGCCCGCAAACGAGGTGGTTTAGGCAACTCCTGCCGTTGAAACTATAGCGACCCCTGCTAAACCCCACTATGGCGATCCTTTAATCAATAGCCAAGAGAGAACTAATGACTGCCGAACTTCTAGACGGGAAACGAATCGCGGGCGAGATTCGCAAAGAGGTCGCTGCCGAAGTGCATGAATATGTCCAATCAGGCGGCCCGACGCCCTGCTTGACAGCCGTGCTCGTCGGAGAAGATCCTGCGAGCCAGGTCTACGTTCGTAACAAGAGCAGGGCTTGCGAGAGGGCTGGGATTGACGGAAGGACTCTTCGCCTGCCATCTGAAACCAGTCAGCAGCAGCTCGTCGATACTGTCCAACAGTTGAATCATGACCCGCAAGTTCATGGAATCCTCGTGCAGTTACCTCTGCCGACGGGGGGTAATGGTGGAACTGGCTTTGACGAACGAGCGATTTTGGATGCCGTGGATCCTCTGAAGGATGTTGACGCGTTTTCACCGGTCAATGTGGGGCTGTTGATGCAGGGGCGACCGAGATTCCTGCCTTGCACGCCGCACGGGATTGTCCAATTGCTTCATCGGCAGCAGATCTCGCTGGCCGGCAAACAGGTTGTGGTTGTTGGTCGCAGTGACATCGTCGGCAAGCCAATGGCGATGATGTTGGCGCAGCGGGATGGATCGTGTGGCCGGGAAGTTGCCAACGCGACCGTGACCCTTGCCCACAGTCGCACTCAGAATTTAGCGGAGGTTTGTCGCACCGCTGATTGTTTGATCGCGGCGGTGGGTGTTCCGGAGATGATTCGCGGTGAGATGATTCGGGAGGGGGCCGTAGTGATTGATGTTGGGATCAACCGAGTCGACGACAATTTGGTCGGCGACGTCGCCTTCGACGAGGCAAAGAAAGTGGCTTCTGCCATCACCCCAGTCCCAGGAGGGGTCGGTCCACTGACGATCGCGATGCTCCTGCACAACACGCTGCTTGCTGCCAAGTTGCAACACCGCGTCGCTTAATTTGGCCTGATCGAGATCGAAACTGCAATGGTTGAAATGGTGATCGAAGTATCACCTCTGGAGTCACGGTTCCTATCAACCACTGACGCTGTTCAAGATTGTGTTGGTTCCTGTATTGCGATTTGAGCCGGCCTCGCAACCGAGACCTTTCGGTAGTTGGGGTCATTCAGTTACTCGGCCTAGGTGTACCCATTTGGGTGCGATTGATGCCACCGCCACGCGGTTTCGACAATCGATTGGACGTCGTTGTAGCTCGGGGACCACCCCAGTACCTCCTTAGCTCGTCGCGCATCCGCAACCAGTTCATCGGGATCACCAGCGCGGCGAGGTCCGATGATTTCTGGAATCGGATGGCCAGTGACTTCTCGGCAAGCTTCCACAATTTCACGAACACTAGTTCCCTGCCCGGTTCCCAAGTTCACACAAATTCCAGTTCCTGGGGTTAGCTTTTCCAGTGCCCTCAGGTGGGCATCGCCAAGATCATCGATGTGAATGTAGTCGCGAACACAAGTTCCATCCTTCGTGTTGTAGTCGTTACCAAAAATGGTGATTTTGTCGCGTTGACCGAGTGCGACTTGAAGCACGATGGGAATCAGATGGGACTCGGGATCATGGTCTTCCCCGATGGTTCCATCGGGGTGCGCACCGGCGGCATTGAAGTATCGCAACGCTGCATACGCAAAGCCGTAGGCTGCCGCGTAATCTGCCAACGCCTGCTCGATTACCAGCTTGGTAAATCCATATGGATTAATCGGGCATTGCGGGGTCTCCTCAGGAATCGGGACCACATCGGGTTGCCCGTAGGTTGCGGTCGTGCTGCTGAAAACGATCTTCTTGACATCAGCTTCCCGCATCGCTTCTAAAAGATCTAGCGCAGCGATCACGTTATTGCGATAATACAAGGCAGGATCGGTTACCGATTCATTCACCAAGGCAAAGGCTGCGAAGTGCATGACGGCGTCAATTTGTTTTTCACGCAGCGTCTGCACCACTTTCAATCGATCGCTTAGCTCTCCTTCGATTAAAACATCCACAGGGACGGCTTGGCGATGCCCGCGGGACAAGTTGTCGTAGACCCAGACATGATGGCCGGCCGCAGTTAATAGACGCACTGCGTGTGACCCAATGTATCCCGCACCACCAACGACCAAGACATTCATGTTAACTGGTGTGCTTTTCGTAGGAGGAATAAACGTTAAAGCGGAGCATGGTTTTAGGGGAGGATCAACGAAACGCCGACAATCGAATGAGAGCGTTGTTTTGTGTTCGGTGACCACCTAGCCCTTTTCATTCTATTTTGGCGAAACGATCCACCAAACTTCAACAGTTGCAAAAAACTGGGTCGTCATCCAACACGCTTCGTGCAACCGAAGCGGTTTGTAGCGACTTTTTCGATTACCTCCGTGGCGAGTGTCATCTGGCTGCAAATACGGTCGCTGCCTACGGTCGAGACATACAGCGGTTCGTTGCCTGGCTGGGCAAGAAGAGTTTAAACAACTTGTCTGTGGGCGATCTGTCTGAATTTGTCTGTACGCTGCACGAGTCTGGTCTAGCACCGGCATCGGTAGCACGCAATGTTGTGGCGGTTCGTACCTTCTTTAAATTCTTGCAACTTGAGGGAATCGTCCGCAAGAACCCTGCAGAAATGCTCGTCACTCAGAAAATGTGGCAACGGGTTCCAGGCGTAATGTCGCACCGGCAAGTCGAGGCCTTTCTGGCTGCTCCACGGAAAAGCGACGCTTTCTGGCAGCGAGATCTGGCAATGTTGGAAGTGCTGTATGCGACAGGTTGCCGAGCGTCCGAGGTCTGCTCATTAAAAGTACGCGATCTGTCACTTGGTGAGCGACACCTGAAGTGTGAGGGAAAGGGAGGCAAGCAGCGGATCGTGCCCGTTGGATCTCGAGCAATTCAAGCGATCGAACGCTATTGCGAACGACTACGCGGCGAATTGGCGGGGCGGGCTACGCATCCACCGAACGAACTGTTTCTATCTCGAACTGGCAAACCCCTTGACCGCATACAGCTATGGCGACTCGTCAAACGCTACGCCACTCGTGCGGGGATGGATAGGGAGATCAGTCCTCACAGTTTGCGTCATAGTTTTGCAACGCATTTACTGGCTGGTGGTGCCGATTTAAGAATGGTGCAAGAGATGCTTGGGCATGCCAGTATTCAAACGACACAAATCTATACTCATGTCGAGCATTCAAAGCTGAAACGCGTCCATCAGCAGTTTCACCCCCGTGCGTGACAGACTGGTTCCGCAGCGGTGCCGCTGTCAGCCAGTGTCGCCGTCAGCCAGTGTCGCCGTCAGCCAGTGCGGCTGTTAGCCAGTTCGCGAGCGGAGGCAAACTGACTAGGGTGGCTGATTGGGGCCGGCTTACCACTGGATTCCGGCTTACCACTGGATTGTAGTCCAGAGCGTCGAGTCGACCCCTCCACTCTCCACTTTCGGACGAGTGAGCTGATTTGGCTTATCTCGACCAATTTTAATTGTGTGTGTGCCTTTAGCGTATACTGGCGGACGGAAGCGATCTCCTTGCGTCCGCACTGTGTACAGCACTTCGCCAGTGGCATCATGGATGACCTGTACGACAGGGGATTTGACGCCTCGAAAACGGAGTTCGGGAAGATAGCCGAACACTTCGCGACCGTCATTGTCTTGCATTTTGATGGTGATTGGCCATCCGGGGAACTGCGCTTCGTCACCTTTGTCGACACTTGAAAACCGTGGCCAGCATTCGAAGGTGATGGTGCGATCAGGCTTGTTGAAGCGAACGATTCCATGGCCATCTGCTCGCTTGGTTTCATCAGCGCGATCTTCTGGGTTGGCGTAAGCGATCATTCGCATCAAATTTCCCAAGCCGTCTTCGTACTCTCCCGTCCACTGCAGTGGACTGTTCTCGACAGGGTTGGACCCTGCTTGCTCATCTTCCGGGTGCCACCAACGGCCATAGATCGTATTGACGATGGCGGGCGAGGTGAATCCAAAGGGGCCGTCGGAGGGTGAATCGATTCCGTGTTGAACGACGACTGACAAATGTTGGTCACCGCAAAGATGGGCCGCCCAAGCGGAGCGGATTCGTCGCAGCGCCTCTTGCCGGCCGGTTTGTGGCCAGCCGTTGCAGTCCAGATCGGCGAGCAACCGGTTTTTAGGCGAGCCATGTAGGTGCACCGCTCCACAAAAAGCCGTTTGGCTGAGGACCGTCTTCATTTCTGCCCCGGTCCAATCGCTGCTCCAAGTCTCGAGGAATTTGAGTTGGCGATCACCAAGGAGTTTCAGATCGGGCAAGTCGACCGCGGAGCGATCGTAAGAGGGGTCATTGATGTGATCGGGCCGTGGACCCATTTTCGGTATCTTTCCCTCCGGGCCGCTCTTGAATTTACGGTCTTCGAGGATCGCAAAATCGATGCCACCAACGCGAAGGTTCGTGTAATAGACGCCAATATCTCGATCGATCGGGGTCGGATCGTATGCATCAGGCAGGTGCCAGGTCTGGCAGCGCTGCACCATGTTGACGTTTTTGGCTGGAAAAAAGAAACCGCCGGCTGGACCAGCGGTGGTTTTCGCCTTCTTGCCGTTTTCTCCCCAAATGTTTGCTTGGCCAACGTCGTGATCGTCGGGGATGGCGATCACCGGACGGTCTTTCAGGACATCGCGGAACTGGATGCCAAACTCGATCCAACCGTAAGTGTGTTGCGTGTGGTGATCGGATTGATCACCTGCAAAGAATAGTAGGTCGGGATCCTGCTTGATCAAGTTTTCAATCATCCGTGGTCGCGGTCCCGGGGTCCGACTGCTGTTGCAGGAGAGCGAGCCGACGATGATGACATCTTTGTCGATGGGGTCCTTTCGGATTCGTCCTTCAAAGGTTGCCTGCTCGCCATGTCGCAACCGGTATTTGACGTTTCGAGTGTTGTCCCAATCATCGATTCGGAAATGTGCGGACCAACCTGGGTATTGAACTTTTTCTGTTAGCCCGGTCGACCACTTTTCACCGGGGTACTGAAAATCGAGATGGACGTCACGCGATTCGCCGGGAAGAAGTGGATAGAGTTGAGCGGTCAGTTTGAGTGTGCCGCGATCGTGAGCGTAGATTGCGAACGCAAGGACTTCGTCCCGAGGGACCATCAACCTGGGTTCTTGCTTGTTTTTGCTCTTGCGCGTCCACCATTGGTCGGTGGCATCTGAATCAAGCTTTGGAAAGTCCGGTCCGAAAGGTTGCGCCGGTTCCTCGGTCAAGCCGATCGCAATCGAGCAGAAAGCAAACAGTGCAACGGCGGATAAGCGAAGCATGGGATCCTTGGCCAGTAGAAGAAAGACGCGGATGACGGACGATGGTCGATCGTCACGCTCAAGTTACACCGAGATAATAACGTTTTCGACTAGCCGTTTGGCCAATCAGGATCAGCAATTTGATGGTTCATTTTCGACAATCGCGCTTGCGTGTCGAGCATTCGCTGCCAAGCGGTCACCTTCAGCATCACTTCCTGGCTGCTTTCATCGATCCTCGCCGATTCAATCAATCGTTGAAGACGAGTTTGAAGATAGTCAAGGAGCTCGCAAAGCTGCGCTTTTTGTCCGGGGGATAAATCGTCAGGCACCGAGGGCACTTCCTGCGCCTGGATCACTTCCGCTGGGTAGGGTGATTTCGGCTCTGAATCGAATGCAATCGCAAGCGAGCTTTCCGAGGACGAGATCTGCCCCATGGTTGGATTTTCAGAACCCATGGCGGCGAGACGAGCCGCGATCTGCGATTCGGATCCGACCAACATCAAGCTTCGTCCGACTGAAATCAAGTCACCATGCCGAAGAATCTTCAATTGGCATTCGACACCATTGACCTTGGTGCCGTTGGTACTGTCCAGATCCGTTAGCACGAGGCGATCGTTGTCGCGTTGTACTTTGAAGTGACAGCGACTGACTCGCTCATCATTGAGCTGGATGTCGTTCCCCTCCTCGCGTCCCACCGTCAACGGCGGTTGAAGGTCATCATAAACCTTCCCGCGATCGGCTCCGTGAAGGATTTTCAGGGTCACGCCCGTCATAGGGCACTCCGCAGCGGCAAGGGAAAGAAAAAGGCTCGCAAACCTGGTCCAGTATAGACGACCAACACCACTGAGTCATTGTCTGGTCCGGGAAACGGAATGGAACTGTCGGTTCCGATGTATTCCGGCAAGTTCACTTGGTCAAATTGCTTCATTCGGCCTGAGCGATCACACATTTTAAATAGTTGGTTTCGGGGCAGGAGATCGCCACAGGATGGTCGGGCGAGGGGCCTCGGTTTTCGAGCACGATTAAATCTCGCCGTCGTCGCCGCCCGACGTCGGCCAGCATGTTCAGGAAATCGGCTCGTGATACTCGGCCTGAGCAGCTACATGTAATTAACACACCACCCGGTGGGAGTAGGTCGACGGCCATCGAATTGAGTCGTCCGTAAGCCCGCAGAGCACTTTCAGTCTGATGTCGCGAGCCCGCGAACCGGGGCGGATCGAGAACGACCGCATCAAATGTTTGGCTTTGGTCAGAGAGTTGTTTGAGCTCCTCAAAGCAATCTTGGCGTCGGAATTCAATGTTTTCGATGTGATTCCTCGTGGCGGCGTCGCGAGCCGCTTGGAGGGCGTTTTCTGATGAATCGATGCCGAGAACGGATGCCGCCCCTTGTTTCGCGGCAACTAATCCGAACCCGCCGGCATAACAACACACATCTAATACGCGTCGACCGGTCAAATATCCCGCAGCCGCGATATGATTTAGACGCTGATCGAGGTATCCGCCTGTCTTTTGACCGCCTCGCAGGTCAACCGCGAGTTGTAGGTCGTTCTGGCGATAGAGTACCGGTTTGCTTAATTCAGCTCCCCGAAACCATTCGACCAACGGATCGATTCCCTCGTGTTTTGCCGTTTTCGCATCAACGCGAACCATGATGGCTCGGGGCGCAAGCTTCGCTTCCAAGTGCTCTAAAATTGCTTCCCGCCACCGAAGAATCCCGGCCGACGTGAATTGTACGCCCAAGCAATCCGCGTAGCGATCGACGATCAGACCACTTAGTAAATCAGATTCGCTAAAAACAATTCGCTCAGCCCCCTCAGCATCGAACGGTTCGATCAGGCGGCGGCGACTGATCGCGGCATCAATCCGAGCCTTCCACAGGGTAGGACCCAGACAGACCGAGCGCTCGTAGGAGTAAAGCCGGATGCGAAGTCGGCTGGCTGGATTGATCACACCACGGGAAATCCAATTTCCATCATGGTCCAGCAGATCCACTACCTGCCCGCAGGCTAATTCCCGACCGTCCTCGGCGAGTGCATGTGCGTGAACCCAAGGATGGCGTGACAAAAAAGGAAACTGCCGTGAGGGTTTGAGTCTCAGCGGGCTGGGTTGGTCAAGATCGTTCATCAAGGATTTATTCGACAACTCGCGGGAGGTAGGCACGGGAAGGGGGCAAGGCCAATTCCTCTCTCAGCAACCTCAGCGGAGATCCGCCAACCCGTCGCAGAGCCGAAATCGCGTGGGAGCCCAGCAAACTCATGGGAGAACGGGGCGATGACCGCGCCGACAGCCATTTACGCCACAGCTTGCAACATCGTTAAATTCGGTGCAAGTCGTCGAATGCAGCGGTTTAGGGGTGCAGTCGAATCGGCTTCAGGTCGATATATTGACAATTCGCTACCCTGTATGCGCTGACCACGCGGTTGTGAAACACCTTACGGGTGGCAGCTTGGGATTTTTTCGAAAGTGTTCTGTTTTGATCGCTAGAAGGCCACCACTATGACTCACGTTGTTGCCGAGCCATGCAACGGATGCAAATACACTGATTGCGTCGTCGTTTGCCCCGTGGAATGTTTCTACGAGGGCGACCAAATGCTCTACATCCACCCTGAGGAATGCATCGATTGTGAAGCTTGTGTTCCCGAATGCCCTGTTGAAGCAATCTTCCACGAGGATAATGTTCCCGATGAATGGAAGAACTACTTGGAGCTTAACGCGGAGAAGGCCGAGTCCGGTGATTGCCCGGTCATTACAGAAAAGAAAGAACCGCTAGCGGATCAGTAGCAGTGATTTTCCCTTTCAGCGATCGCCTGGTGTCCGCTGAACCAATAAAACCTTTTTTTTAAGCCTGGTGTGCTATTCGCCCACCAGGCTTTTTTCTTTTTAATCATGATCGTCTGAATGATCACTGTCTGAGATTCCCTTGGATCAGCTTAGCTTCGGGACTCTTCCCATGCAGCTTTCTGCTCAGCCCGTGGCTGGCAAAAATGTTTTCCAGCAATCGTAACGTGGATCGTCCATGCTCTGAGCGAGAATCGGATTGACGCGAGGTTTACTCGGACGCGAAAGCAGGCTCATCCGCGCTTGCTTCGGGGTTCGTCCACCCTTGCGGCTGTTGCAGCGCAAGCAACAGCACACAATGTTTTCCCAGGTGGTAGGGCCACCGTGCGAACGAGGGATAACGTGATCAAGACTGAGCTTGTGCGCTGGCTCGCTCTTGCCGCAATATTGGCAAGTGTGGTCGTCGCGTGCGAACAGGTTCTTGCGGTTGAAGCGAACGGTTTGAAGAGGCATCTTGTCGAACCGCGTTAGACGCACAATCCGCGGAATTTGCAGTTCAAAGTTGACTGCTTGGATATATTCTTCTCCTGGTTGCTTTTCCAACGATGCGAGTTGGCTTAATTCGCACCAACACTCAAAGTCGTAACTAACATACTGACCCTGATCGTTGTCGATCACTTCCGCGCACTGCCGATAAAGCAAAGTCAGAGCACGCCGTACATTGACGACTCGGATCGCCATGTAGAAGCGATTCAAGACAAGGACATTGGTGTCGAGTACGGATTGCGACATATTGCTGCGGTCCTTTCGTTTTGATTCTCGGGGGGAATTCGGAACGAATGATGCGGTCTTCAAGGAAATTTGACCGACGGGCAAGCTACTCGATAGTCTAACGGCTTTCCCACTGATCTTGTCGGGGCGATGGCTCGCAGCGACACTCAACGGAATCAGGCAGTGTCTCGCGGCATGCGATTTGGAACTGGGTGCCCTCCGGCCCGAAAATCTCTGAGGTCGAATTGGCTGGAGAATCGAGCAATGATGGTTGTTGGAAAAAGTGAGTGGATTTTGGGATTCGGGGATGCTTCTGGGCGATTGCTGCTGCTGGGTCAACCGCTTCGACACGCAAAGAACAACATTAGGTTCACCCGTTTTGTGGCACGGGGTACCAGCAATTTGGAAGCCATCAGGAGATGAGTTCGGTGAATATCTCTGATTGGAAATCGATGGTCGGGCAAGCACCTGGTGCATCGACTGGTTGGTTTCAATGGGTTGATTTGTCTTGGATTGATCCTGCCGGTGACGTTTTGCTGTCGGTCGCGTTGGTATTTGCCTGCATCATCCTGTGGGGACTCAATTTAGTTGCCCTACCAGGAAATTGGCTGGCTGTCCTGATCTTGGCGTTGTACGCCTGGCTGGGACCCGAGCAAGGACGCGCGGCAATTAGCGTCACCCCGGTGATTGCTGCCGCGATTTGCGCAGTCGCGGCTGAAATACTTGAATTTGCAGCTGGTGCACTGGGCGCGAAGCGTGCAGGCGGAAGTCGTAGAGGCACGATCATGGCTGTTGTCGGATCAATGATCGGCGCAGTCTTGGGAGCCATCATTGGTTTGCCGATACCGATTATTGGCTCGGTTTTGGCGGCGATCCTGTTCGCCGGAGTGGGGGCAACGGCTGGGGCGATGTACGGGGAATGGACGGATGGTCGATCCTGGAAAGAGAGCTGGGCGGTTGGGCATGCCGCCTTTTGGGGACGCACCTTTGGCACGCTGGGGAAAGTCAGTGTTGGGGCGATCATTGTGCTCATCACCCTAATGGCCGTGGTTTTTTAAAGGATCGCGAGACGTAGCTTCTGGGAGGGCATCAGTGATTCCCTGTTTTGGATTCGGGCTGGAATTGAATCAAACAGCTTTTATTCGCTGACTGGATTGCCTCATGCTGACTGGGGTTTAAGCGTTTTGCCAGCATGCTGCTTCTACGAAGCTCTGCCGTGCGAGTCCTCGCTTCCAGCGATCACTAATATTCATTCTGGAGCTCGATTGATGATTAAGCCTAGCGGTGGATGAATCCGTTGTTTTGCCCCAGTTGCTAGCATCTGAGTTCGATTGACTTAGACCGAGTGATTTTTCTAGCCTCACGGAGCGAATCACTCGGTTGGGGTCTAGGCGGATCATGTCAAACGAACGGCGAACGCTCGATCGGCGTCGGCGAGTCTTATATTCGACGCACCAAACAGACTCGGCGACCGGTGGTGATTTAGCGAGGATGCGTGCCGCACGGCAACCGTCAGCCGCCTACGGTTCGCGAGTGCATCGGCGATTGCGGGCACGATGGTTTTCTCTTGTGCCGGTCAAGCGTAGTTCGATGGCCTTGGTCGCGAGCATCATTTTTGCGATCAGCAGTTTGCTATGTCTTGGGCACTACGCATCGGTCAGTTGGCCAAGTATCGCAGATACTCCTGGGATTTCCGGTCCGCTGCGATTGGATCGACCCGACAGTTTTGGTCGTTGGTTCATGGTGATGATGCTGGCGGGGACGGCAGGTCTGTCGTTTTTGATCTATCAGTTACGACGCCATCGTAATGATGACTTTGCGGGTCGTTACCGATTATGGCGCACGGTTCTAATCGTTGCTCTACTGAGTAGTTTGCAGGCTTTGGTTCCCATCGTTGATTGGAGCGGTGCTTTACTCGATTTGGCGTTTGGGCGCCGCGTTGCGTTGGCGGGCGGCGACTGGGTTCGATTAATTGTGTTGTTTGGTGGCGTAATCTTGTTGTTGCAAATGCTATCTGAGATACACCGTTGCCGGTTTGCAATGTTGACGTTGAGTCTTGGTGTCGTCTGTTGGGGAATCACCGTCGCTGTTCAATGGAATGTGATGGAGGTCACAACGATCAGTCGCTGGGTGTTGGTCACAGCCATGCCGTTGATGGCTAGCAGTGCTGTTTTTATCGCAACCGTCGCCTATTTAAGAATGCTTTACCGAGAAGTGCGGCAGGTAGAAGATTCGGTGTCGATGCGTGAACGATGGCAAAGGATGCGGCAGGATTTGTTTGATAAAGCTCCTCGTGAAGAAATTGAAAAGGCGGTGAAGACCAAGTCCGAAAACTCGGTGCGGCAATCAAAAAGTGAATCGGTTAAACCTGCAAGAAGCTCGAATCAGAGTCCATCGGTTCAGAAACAATCATCTAAACATGATTTGGAAGACGAATCCACTGAGGTAGAAACGGACACGGCGGAGGTGCAATCTAAGAAACGAAGTTGGTTCCGGCGTCGAGAAAAAAGCGAGGCTGGTCACAGCTCTAAGAAAAGTGAGTCATTGAAATCCGAGTCAGTGGATTCCTCCGCCAAGCCGAAAAAGAAAGGTCGATTCTCCCTTCGTTTAAAGCCTGTATCGCACCAAGGCGATAGCGCGAAAACGAGGTCAGTTGAAGAAAAAGAAAAATCTGGCGAGCAGAAGCTGCTTGGAGGTTGGTTGAGTCGAAAAGAAGTTAAGAAAGAAACGGATGTTGCCAAAAAGGAGTCGTCGAGCCTGAAAAAAGGTCGTCGGTGGCGTCCAAATCAACAGGCGGATTCTGACGAGGCAGATTCCGCGACTCAAGCCGAGAAACCCAAGTCGGGCGGGTTGTTGAATCGGAGAAAGACGGCAGAAGATAACGTCGTCGAGAAGGATCTAGAAAAAGAGGTCGCCGTGGAAGCGAAGCAAACCGAGAAGTCATCGGCGAAATCAGGTCGGAATGCGGAAGTGATCGGTTCAGAGGAGATCAACTGGAGTTCACTTAGTAAAAGTGAAAGGCGTCGATTGCGAAAAAAGCTCAAGCGTCAAAACCGCGCGGCTTAGTCGGTTTTTAAGTTGCTTGGCCGATGGCTGCGTTTGTGTGACGTCTAATTGTTACGCTTTGGCCGGGGCACTTTGCTGCCACCTTTGATTCCCTTTCGGCGTTTCTTATGACGCCCAGAAGCACTACTTCTTGACGTTCGTTCGAATTCGACTTCGGATAAAGGCTTGCCGATATTTTCTTTTAGTTGCAACACGCGATCACGAAGTGATGCGGCACGTTCGAATTCCAAAGCTTCAGCAGCAGCCAGCATTTCTTGTTCTAGCGAATCGACGTATTCGATGGTTATGTAGGTGACCTCTCCCTCGTCCTTCGCCGCCGCTGTATTGGCCCGATGCCGGGATGCGTCCGCCTCGATTCCCGCCCGGATTTTTTTGCGAATTGTTTCCGGAGTGATCCCGTGTTCGTCGTTGTATTTTTGTTGGATTGCACGACGTCGTTCTGTTTCTTCGATTGCCAATTTCATCGAGTCAGTGACCTTGTCTCCATACAGAATGACCTTTGAATTGGCGTTCCTTGCTGCCCGGCCGATTGTTTGAATCAAACTGGTTTCACTTCGCAGGAAACCTTCCTTGTCAGCATCTAGAATTGCGACCAGGGATACCTCGGGCAAATCCAATCCTTCACGGAGTAGATTAACACCCACCAAACAATCAAATCGCCCGGCTCGTAACTCTTGCAGCAAGTCCACGCGTTCAAACGCATCGAGTTCACTATGAAGCCAACGGCAGCGAATGTTCTGTTCCTGGAGAAACGTAGAGAGATCTTCTGCTAAGCGTTTAGTTAGGGCGGTCACCAGGACACGTTCATCGCGTTCAGCGCGGACGCGGATTTGTTCCATCAGATGATTGACTTGCCCCCGTGCGGAGACGACTTCGACCTCCGGGTCCAACAGGCCGGTGGGGCGAATAATTTGTTCAATGACCTGCCCGCGGGTCCGCTTGAGTTCGTAGTCACTCGGTGTCGCGCTGACGAAACAAATTTGACCAGTCCGTTCTTCCCACTCTTCAAATTTCAGTGGACGATTGTCCATCGCGCTCGGCAAGCGGAATCCGTGGCTGACCAAAGTTTCTTTACGGCTGCGATCACCGGCATACATCGCGCGAACCTGCGGTATGGTTACATGCGACTCGTCGACAAACGTAATGAAATCGTCGGGAAAGAATTCATACAATGTGTCAGGAGTAGCACCTGGTGGTTTGCCGGATAAGGGGCGTGAGTAATTCTCGATGCCCGGGCAATGTCCAACCTCTGCGAGCATTTCCAGGTCAAACCGAGTGCGGGCAGAGAGACGTTGTGCTTCAAGTAGTTTCCCTTGTGATTGGAACACTTCAAGTTGCGTTGCGAGTTCTTGTCGAATAACTCGAAGCGCATTTTGTATCCGATCCTCCGGCATGACAAAGTGCCGTGCGGGGTAGATGTAAATGTGGTCCAGTGTTTTGATCGTCTCGCCTGAAAGCGGTTTGATGATCGAAATTTGTTCGATCTCGTCGCCCCACATTTCGATTCGGTAGGCGAATTCCTCGTAGCTTGGCCAAAGTTCGATCGAATCGCCTCGGACGCGGAATTTTCCTCGCTCAAAAGCGACGTCATTCCGCTCGTACAGAACGTCGACCAATTTCAGCAGAAGGTGATCACGACGCGTTTGCTCTCCACGGTGAAGTGCAACGATTAATTCCTTGTAATCTGATGGTGAACCAAGTCCGTAAATACTGCTGACCGAGGCGATGATGACGACATCGCGGCGGCTGACAAGCGAGCTGGTCGTGGCGAGTCGCAAACGGTCGATTTCTTCGTTGATCGACGCATCTTTTTCGATGTAGACGTCGCGTTGCGGAATATAGGCCTCTGGCTGGTAATAATCATAATAACTGACGAAATAGTGAACCGCATTATTGGGAAAGAACTCCTTGAACTCGCTATATAGCTGTGCGGCTAACGTTTTGTTGTGGCTAAGTACCAAGGCTGGGCGACCAAGGTTCGCGATGACGTTGGCCATCGTGAAGGTCTTGCCTGTTCCAGTTGCGCCCAGCAGGGCCTGCGTTTTTCGCCCAGCCAAAAAAACCTTGGTCAATGACTCAATCGCACGTGGTTGATCACCCGCGGGGGGGAATGGCTGTTGCAGTTCGAAGGGGGCGGGAGTTAACTCCGTCGATGATTCTGACATGCCATTATCGTACCGTGGGGGCCACCCTGATTGCCATGACGCGTTGAGACGCTGGTTGCTATTGGTGGCTCGGGAGAGAAAGTGAGCCAGCAGCACAGTACGGGCTGATTTGTCGCAGTGTCTGTTGGCCGATTCCGTGGACTCGATCTAAGGCCTGGACATCAGGAAAGAACCCAAACCTTTTTCGATTCTCGACAATTCTTTGAGCCAGCACCGGACCGACCTGAGGCAAAATTGACAGTTCCTGGGGTGACGCTCGATTGATGTCGATTCGTAGCTTGCCCCGAATCGGAGGTAATGCGGCAGGAGTCGACCACCACAGAATGATTAACGCAACATGAAGCAAAACAGCACTCGCTGCGAGCGGTCTTTGCATGCCCTGCTTTCGTAGATTGACCAGAGACCGATCTAGTTGTTGCCTGTTGTGATGATCCACCCTGCCCCTTTTCCCCCAGCCGTCACCGATACAACAGAAGAGGCAGGTCTATAATCACGCTTGCCCCCCCGAAACGCTGTCTACGTCGGTAGGATAGCGCGCGGAATCTGGCTTACGCAATCCACCCTTTTGTTTCGTCCTTGGAAACTGTTCAACGATGGCCCACCAAGATTACCGCACTGTAACTGTAAGCGAAGAATTGGAGCATGATTTGCGGGCAATTGTGCGGCTGGCGATCGCGGAGGATTTACGGGATACGGTCGATTGGACAACCGTCTGCTTGATTGACGATCAGACGCGGGGTGGATGCCAGATCGTTCCGCGAGAATCAGGCGTTGCGGCAGGGTTGGCGATGTTGCCGTGGATCATCGACGAATTCGATGCCGACCTCGAGCAGGAATCTTTGCTCGCTGATGGGGAGGTGCTTACGCCGGGTCAACCGATTGCTAGGTTGCGTGGGAGCGTGCGTGATTTGCTAACCAGTGAGCGAACGATACTCAATATCCTTTCGCGGCTGTGCGGGATTGCGACATTAACTCAGCAGTATGCGGAAAAGATTACGCCATTTTCAGCACGGTTGTACGACACACGCAAAACAACACCTGGTTGGCGATTGATGGAAAAGTACGCCGTCCATTGTGGTGGCGGACAAAATCACCGAAGTGGTCTGCATGATGGGTTTCTGATTAAGGACAACCACCTGGCGCTAGCCGGTGACGCAGACGGTCCAATGCCAGCAGGGAGGGCTGCAGCGCGAGCAATGCGTTGGCGAGCCGCGACGATCGACAGCATGCAGGCACCAGGAATTGTTGAGGTCGAGGTGGATTCAATCGAGCAGTTCAAGGATGTGCTTCCGCAGCATCCAAACATTGTTCTTCTCGATAATTTTTCGATTGAATTGCTGATCGAGGCGGTTTCGATTCGGAACGAGCTTGCGTCTGAGGTCGAACTGGAGGCATCGGGCAATGTCAGAATCGATACGATCGCACAAATCGCGGCAACCGGGGTGGATCGAATCAGTAGTGGTGCTTTGACACACCATGCGACGTCGCTTGATCTCGGTTTGGATTGGTTTGACAGTACAGCAAGCTAGCGTTCGTCAATTGGGTTGCCGTGGGGTATTCTCTCTGCGTTATTGTCAAATCGCGATCTCTGAGTCATGCCCTCGGGCACTTCCAGTACAACGCAACACCGTCGACTAGACTTCGTCCATCCACTCTTGGACGCAATGTCGATTCAGCACAGGTCAATGGTTGCCGTGGTGAAACCGAAACGCTCGACGAGATGACGCGGCGCGTTAATTGGCATCATCATTTCATTCGCAGATGGTCGCTGTAATAGGATTTGAAATTTTTATTCAAGACGATTTTTGTCATGTTAGATCAAGAACACGTTCACTAGAAATCCGACCTCTCTGCGAGGTCTCCGGTAGCAAACCTCGGCCTAACTTGTTACCTCCGCTTCGGTCAACTTCCGTCAGGTCCGCGCGTTCGAGTTTCAGTCGCCGCGACAAAGATTCATTCAGGCTCTTTGTCCCACGAGCGGGCGATGATGACCCAAGGTTTTCTGCGCTCATCATTAAATTCGTGGTTGGCGATTCGGTGTCATCAATCGTCGCTGCCGCCACCGAACAGCATCAACAAGTAATAGGCCAAGGTCATAACGCCCTGCAGTGTCGCAGCAACGTAGGTCAATGCCGCTGCATTGAGTACCTTGGCGACGTATTGTTCCTCATTCCCTGCGATGATGCCTTGGGCGACCAATTCTCTCCTCGCCCGGTTACTAGCATCGAATTCTACTGGCAGGTTGATCAGCTGGAAGGCAACGACCAACGCGAAGCAGACAACACCGAGCAGAATCAAGCCAGGCAGTTGGAAAATCATCCCACCGAACAACAGTCCAAAACTTGCTTTTGAACCAAAGTTGGCAACGGGAACCGCCATATTGCGAATTACCAAGGGTCCGTAAGCACGCGCGTCTTGCAACGCATGCCCCGCCTCATGACAGGCGACGCCAACGGCAGCCATCGAACGGCCCTGATAGACATCTGGGCTTAGCCGAAGAACTTTTGCTTGGGGGTCATAATGGTCCCCCAGGTGGCCCTGGATCGGTTCGATCCCAACTGAACTGAGTCCGGCATCATCGAGCATTCTTCTCGCTGCTTGTGATCCCGACATCCGCGTGGGAACTTCGCTCATTTCGGAAAAAGCTGTTTTGACCCGTCGCTGAGCGTAAAGTCCCAACAGAAACGGCGGTATGACAAACAATAAATAAGTCAACATTGTGTTATTCTTCTTAGGTGGCAGACTCGAATAAACAAATAGCGTGGTGCCGATACATCGCGACACCCACTCAGTTCCAACCGGGAAATCAAAACGTTGCCAGAACGACAGTTCGCTGAACGCTGTACCCGTGACGCAAGTATCGCGCCATTCGCGTCGATTGCACCTCTCTCTGAGCGTTAATCACGGGAAGTTGGAGTGACTTTCATCGAGACTGTTTCTTCGCCTCGTTTGACGACGATTTCGACTTCTTCGCCGATTTTTAACGCTTCAATCGCGTAAGTGTAATCGTAGATATCCTCGATTTTTCGTCCCGCCAATTTCACAATGATGTCTCCACCTTTCACCCCGGATTTGGCGGCGGGCCCCTCGCCTGCGACGCCGCTTAGTTTCAGTCCTTTTACATCACCGGCGACGTAATCAGGGATGGTGCCGAGGTACGCGGTAAGCCGCGCTCTGGGGGTCTCTTCAGTAGCTTGCCCTTCCTCTAATTCAAATTTTGGCGGCTGTTCGGTGGTCAACAAGCCTCTCGTTAGCAAGCCAAACAGTCGTGAAATTTTTGCGGTGCCATCGTAGTTCAATTTGTCGGGAGTATCACGGGGCGTGTGATAGTCTTCGTGAGCACCGGTGAATGCGGAAAGAATGGGAACACCTCGACCGACAAAAGCGGAGGCGTCGGTTGGCAGCCGTGAGCTGGTTTTATCGAGTTGAAGTTTGAGTCCGACCGGAAGATTTCGACGTTGCACCTCGCCGGCGAATCCAGGCGACGAACCGATCCCTTGCACGACAAGTTTTTCGCGCAACCGACCCACCATATCGAGATTCAAGTAAGTCGTGACTGCAGCGGTCAAGCGGGTTTGCTCTGCCGATCCACCATGCCCGTGAGCGGCAGCGACCTCATCCTCGGGTGAAGTTTCTGTGGCCCGGGGCGCATTGGGGAACAACTCGTAGTAGTCGCTTACAAATGCTTGGGAACCGAACAACCCAAGTTCCTCACCACTCCAGGCAGCTACCACGAAATCTCGCTTGGATTTTAGGTTACCGCTGCGGATCTCACTTGCGAGGTACTGCGCGATTTCAAGCATTGCTGCGACACCGCTGGCGTTGTCATCTGCACCGACGTGGACGGCATCCCTCTCATCGTCTCGGGCAAGACTGTTACTGCTACCACCACGTCCGAGGTGATCAATGTGAGCACCGAGGATAACCGCTCCGGCATCCTTGGATGGTTCAGTCGCAGGAAGACGTGCGACCACGTTCCGGCCAGTTCCACGCTGTCGTTTGATTCCGATGGTGGCGGATGCCTTGGCAGTGCCAACGGGAAAGCCCATTTGCAAAGATCCGTCATCGAGTTCCGATTGGATTTTCGAAAGGTTGCTATCGGCAGCTGCCAGCAATTTGATCGCCACCTCGTTGGTGATCGATAACGCGGCAATGCTAACGCTGGCCTGGGATGCTGCTTGATCAAAACGAATCAGCTGATTGCGAACTTTGCTCGTCGGCCCGCTGACGAACAAGATTCCTTTTGCACCCAAGTCGCGAGCGATTGAAGCTTTCCGTCGCGGACTCGAGTACCTCGCCATTTCTTGCCGCCGTTCCGGTGTGATTTCTTGCGGTAAATCACGCAACACGATCACCCATTGGTCGGCAACGTTGAGATGCACATAGCTGTCGTACTCGGGTGATTCTTCGGACTCAGGAATCTGCAACCCATACCCAGCGAAAACGATGCCGCTTGGTTCAAAATTGCCGACCTCCGAAAACGACAACGGTCGCCAATCTTGATCAAGTTCAAGTGTTTCGCCGGCAACCTTTAATTGATTATCAGCGGTTAGTGTTGATCCGGCGGGGAAGTCGAACGTGTGATAGAACGACCCGTCTTCACCTGCTGGTTCAAATCCCAGGCTTTCTAAGTAGGCCGCCACGTAAGCGGTTGCCCGCCGCTCCCCCTCCGTGCCCGTCAGTCGGCCTCCGAGTTCGGGGCGCGTTAAAAAGTCGACATGTCGCATGACGTCTGTCGGTGCAAAGTCGGGTGAAGAAGACTCTGCTGCAGCTAAGGCCGCGTTGCGATCTTCGCTGTTTTCTAAGCCCAATTTCTGCCGGGCGAGAGCGTCGTTCCATGTTCCCATGAAAATTTGCGATTGTTTATTCGCTGTGCGATTGCTGGTCCATGACAACTGTTTGCCATCAGGTAAGAAAACAGGCAAACCATCGAAGCCGTCGGTGCTGGTCACACGCACCGGTTCACCTTTGCCATCGGCTCTCACCAAATAGAGTTCAAAGTTTCCGAAGCCGTGCTTATTGGTTGTGAAGATTAAGTAGTCTCCGCTGGGATGAAAAAACGGCGCCCAACTCATCGCGCCAATGCTTGTCAGACGTTGGAGATCGGTGCCATCGATTTTCATCGTGAAAACTTCGGCAGTGGCGCCATCTTCGGAGAAACGCCGCCAGCATATTCGCTCGCCGTTCGGAGAGAAGAATGGGCCACCGTCGTAACCGGGGACATCGGTCAGTTGCCGTACGTTGGTTCCATCGGCATTCATGATGTAGAGGTCGATCATGAAAGCTGGGTCGACCTCGAATAATTGCTTTTCGCGATCAGTAAGATCTCTCGCATAAGCTTGGCGATTTGAGGCGAAAACAATTTGACTGCCATCTGGACTGTAGCTTCCTTCTGCATCGTAACCACGCGCGTTGGTTAGTCGTTTGAGTTCCCCGTTGGCCAACGTTTTTCCGTACAGTTCGTAATTTGGATCGTAGTCCCATGAGTAGCGTCGCTGTTTGCCGCTGTTCCGCAATTCAATTTCAGCGTTCTGTTTCTCAACCGCTTCCGGGTCATCGTGGGTACTTGAGAACAGCACTCGATCTCCGCTGGGGTGAATCCACGCGCAAGTTGTTTTGCCATGCCCTGGGGAGATCTTGGAGAGATCACCAGTTTTAAAATCGGTCACGTAAATCTGATAGAAAGGATTTGCTCGATCTCGCTCACTCTGAAAGACCATTTTCGAGCCATCGGCACTGAAGTAGCCTTCCCCTGCCCGTCGGCCTTCAAATGTGATTTGTCGGACGTCTGATAACCACTCCGATTCGTTTTCAGTTTGAGCGGGGAGATCATCCGGATTATGGCCCAGCAGTAAACACGGCAGATTAAAAAGTAGGCAGGCAGCGGCATATCGAAGCATCATTGGCATAACATCAAGCAACGATTGAGAGGAGGGACTGAGATTCCGGTCACTAAATTCTACCGCAACGCGGCTAGATCGCGGATGGGGAAGGAGAACGGCTTCCATGAACAAAGCTTCGCCGGTGTCCTGCGCGTTTCGCGGTGTCGAACCGCTCTTGTCGATAAACGGCGCGAATCATGCTCGGGAATGTCTCTTCAGATTGGTAGGTTAGCAGAGTGGAGCGCTGGGAAGGAAAACGCTTTGGCTGGTAGGTCGAGAGAAAGTTGCTTGCTCATGTGACCAAACTGTGGGCGCCGCGAAGGCAAATCAAATCTTTGCTCCAACGAGCAAATAATTCTTTTCGCTGATCTTCGCGATCGAATGTTCGAATCGAATTCACGTTTCGCCGAATATCGTCCCGGACCAATCCATAGACGAGTTGATATTCGGCTTCTGGATCGGCAACTTCGTCATCATCGTCGGTCGGGCGGACTCGCACCTGAGCCTCGAAACGAAAGACCTGAAGCCATCCAGGCCTTTGAACCGCGACCAAGCGAACATTTCGCAGCTTTGCCGTTCCACCGAAAAAACCATTGGCCGTCAAGTGCTTGCGAATCGCGATTTCCATATCACGATCACCACACCAGTCGGTGTACCGTTGATGGAGATGTTTGAACCAACCGATCAGCATGCTATTTCCTCCAGATTATTATCTACCGATGGCAAGATCTGGCTGTTCGTCGGATTTGGAGGGTCTGTATCGGTTGGACGTCGGTGTCTCCGCCACTTGGTCGAGTCCTGCAACCGCCGGGATTGCCATCGACGCCGCTGTTTAGAGGCAATCGATCTTTACGGATGCCGGGCCGAGAAAGTTATTCCGGTTCGACATTTGCGGCAGCCGCTCCGGTGGTCCACTGCGGTATGAACTATTTATTCGGCAAATCGAAGTCACCGGTCAGGTCTCGCCAAACGCAGTGAATATGATTGGCTGGATTTCCAGCGGCGTCAGGTTGCGTGTTGACGAATTCGATCAGGAACTCTTTTCCACGGACGCGATAGTAGTGGCCAATGCCCGGTTTCGTCGGACCTGCCCACGCGAAATGGATATCTTCCCAGCCGTTTTTATCAATCCTGCCGCGCCGCTCTGCGGCGACCTTTTCCGTGGTCGCGTTGGTATAGGTGTAAACAAGTTTTTTGAGCAAGGCTTGCTGATCCTCGTTGAGCTCACGTTGGCTGATCCCTTCAGGTTCTCCGACCTCGGCTTGAGGTTCGCCGGCGAAACGAATTTCTTTCGGTGCGGTATCCGATAAGATCGCTCGCCTCGCTTGGGACGGGTTCAAAGCATTTACCAACTCAAATGCCAGCGATTCTTCATTGCGAAGGACTCGTGTTCCTTTCCCCAGTGGACCAGTGACATCGTTCATTACGGTGGCAGGATTCGCAGCAAAGAATTGCGGCGTGCTGTCGACGATTTGTCCATCACGACAAACGAAGTTCAGTGACAGGTGGTGGCCTTCGAAGCTCATGCCCCAAGAACCGGTGTTAGTCGGTGTGCCAAAAATTGTGACGTAGTACTTTTCTGGGTCACGCTCCCAATTCCTGCCTTCACCCTCGAGTTCCCGCAAGACTCCCTCAAGCATCATGATCTTTTGAGTCTTGTCGTAGCCAAGTTCACTCAGGGCGGCACGCACCAATCGCAAAGCAGCGGTACGTTGCGCTTGATTCATTTCTCGAATCACTAAACCCTTGCGACTTTTCTTCGGGATAAAGTGCCAGTCCACACGTTTTTCTGACCCGTATGGAATTTGTGCGATCGCTTGCTGGTCTTGATCGAGTGTGGCCAGAAACGCATCGGCAAACGTTTTCATTTGCGCTGCGGGCGGGGCCGCAACTTGTTGGCCAATCACAAAAGCAATAGCGACCAGAAGAGATCCGGTCAGGAGGGAGCGGGCGATTCGCATAGCAAAACCATCGTCTTGGTGGGGCGGTGGGACCTCGGGGAGTCATGAATGCAGTTTCATGGACGCCCCCCCGGATCTTGAACCACCGGTTTGTAATCGAGAGATTGTAACCCAGGCTCGGATAGAAATCAGGCTGGCGGACGGGAGAGTCGAATTATGTCCCTTCGTCCCCTACGTTGTTGGTTGACCACTGGCGTTCGGGGACATTGGGAATTTCAATAGCCCCGGCGTTACACGACTGTATCCCCGGCGTTACACGACTGTTTCGATTTTCACGGACGTTTTTACTCCTCGCGGACGAAGTTTTATGAAACGCATTCCCGAACCACAGATCATGAGTCCCACGGAAGAGGCTCAGCAGTATCACGAAATGGATCATGGAGAGGTGAATCGAAAGTTTGTGACGGAACTAACTGCTGGTCCGGTCGGGGAACGCATCATCGATCTGGGATGTGGCCCCGCGGCGATCCCGATAGAAATTTGTCGTAGGCTTGACTCTGTACGTGTGATGGCACTCGATCAAGAGATTGAAATGCTGGAGATCGCGAAACGCGAAATAGATCTGGCTGGCTTGCTCGATCGCATTGAGCTTCAGTGCGTCGATGCCGCCAATATGTCAGATTTTGAGGACGAAATTGCCGATGTCGTCATCAGTAACAGTCTGATTCATCACCTCGATCAACCAGAGCTTGGGGTGGCGACAGCCGTGCGCTTGTTGCGGGTGGGAGGGCGTTTGTTCGTCCGTGATTTGTTTCGCCCCGAATCGATGGACGAAGTGGAAGCTTTGGTTCGTCAATATGCTGGCAGTGAAAACGAATTGGCACAGCAGTTGTTTCGCCAGTCATTTCAAGCGGCATTGACTCTCGAGGAGATCCGGGAGATTGCCAGGGGGCTTAACATTGACGCCGAGCACGTTCAAATGAGCAGCGACCGACATTGGACGATAGATTGGAAAAAGGACTAACTTTGGCTGGATGTCACACCGGAACTCGTTTTAATCAATCATGCGCACTTATTTAAAGCTTCTGGACGAGATTCTGCATCACGGACTCGATCGCGACGACCGCACTGGGGTCGGTACACGGGGGCTATTTGGACGGCAGATGCGATTCGATCTGTCCCAAGGTTTTCCGTTGGTGACGACCAAAAAAGTTCACTTGCAGTCAGTCATTTACGAATTGTTGTGGTTCCTCCGCGGGGACACAAACGTGAAGTGGTTGCAGGAAAAGGGTGTCACTATTTGGGACGAGTGGGCCGATGAAAACGGTGACCTCGGACCAGTCTATGGCCATCAGTGGCGGAGCTGGCCGAGTGCCGATGGGACTGTCATCGACCAGATTGGCTGGGTGGAGAACGAAATTCGAACCAACCCGCAATCGCGTCGCCTGGTCGTTTCGGCTTGGAATGTCGCGGAAGTTCACAAGATGGCACTGCCTCCTTGCCACCTCTTGTTTCAGTTCTACGTTGCCGGCGATCGCTTATCCTGCCAGTTATATCAGCGGAGTGCGGATATGTTTTTGGGGGTTCCCTTCAACATTGCTAGTTACGCCTTGCTAACGATGATGATGGCGCATGTCACCGGCTTGCAGCCGGGCGAATTCGTGCACACGTTGGGGGATTTGCATCTGTATCGCAACCATTTTGATCAGGCACGCGAGCAGCTTTCTCGTCATCCGAGGCCATTGCCAACGATGGAAATTAATTCCAAGGCAAAGCATGTGGTTGATTTTCAGTATGAAGACTTCCAGCTCTCTGGATACGATCCGCACCCGAGGATCAAGGCGTCGGTGGCGGTTTGAGCGATAGCGTAGTTGCAGCATTAGTCGCGATGACACCCGATGGCGTTATCGGCCACGAGGGCGGAATGCCCTGGCGTTTAAGTCGTGATCTGCGTCGTTTCAAAGAACTAACCATGGGGGGAGTTCTCGTGATGGGGCGACGTACCTTCGAGTCAATCGGACGTCCTTTGCCAGGTCGTCAGACGGTTGTTGTCACCCGTCAGGCAGGTTGGGAATTCCAAGGGGTGCACCGGGCGGCTGGCCCCGCGGAGGCAATTCAGCTGGGCAAATCACTCGGTGGTGACGGGGTTTTTGTGGTAGGCGGCGCTGAAATTTACCGGCAATTACTGCCACGCTGTGATTGGGTTGGGGTGACTACGGTCTGGGCGTCCCTGAAGGGGGATACGACACTGAAGTTGGATTTGAGCCGGTTTTCACCCGTCGAGCGGGCTCGATTCCCCGCTTCGCTAAAGGACGATTATCCGACGGAGTTCGTGCGTTACCGAAGAGTTTCCGATTAGCAAGGGCGGTAGCCCGCTGGTTTCTGCTGCTCCGAAGTGACGGTTCACTCACCAATTGGCCTACTCTTCCCTACTTTTCAAATTGGTCTCACTGGGGAAGATCAGGCTGTTTGGCGGGTTTGGGGCGTGTCGGTCGGCCTGAAAAAGACTTGTATCTGAGAAACCTTAAAAAATGCGGCCACGTCCCCATTGAGCAAAAAGGGGGCCACTGGGTATATTCCGGGATTCTTGGCCAGAGCGTGAGCCTCGATTTGAGGTGAGCGTAGCTGATTATATGTCCCCGTAGTCACGGAATTTCACCGGAGCTAGCCCTATGCCCCGTTTGATGGGCGTCGACATCCCGAACGACAAACAGATCCAATATTCACTCACTTACCTTTATGGGATCGGATTGCACTCCGCCCGAGAGGCATGTGAGAAGTTGGGGATTGACCCGATCCGGCCTGCCAGTGACATCCATGAGGATGAGCTTGGTCGGATTGCTGCATTGCTGGAACGCGACTACACGGTCGAAGGTCCGCTTCGTCGTCAATTGGCCCAAAATATTAGCCGGCTCCGAGAAATTAAGAGCTATCGCGGCATGCGGCACCGCCAATCGCTGCCCGTTCGCGGTCAGCGCACCAAGACGAATGCTCGGACCCGAAAAGGACCGCGAAAGACGGTTGCCGGGAAGAAGGGCGTCAAGGACCTTCGCTAATCGGACCGGATTCGCCGAAGAGGCGATCATGTTCGCTTGGGAGTGCCTTTTATTGTTTCCAATGACATTCGATACCAAACACTGATTCGAGAACTTTGCAGTGGCAAAGAGCAACAAAAAGAAAAGAGTTCGTCGCAATGTGACCAGTGGCGTAGCCCACATTCACGCGACATTCAACAACACGACGGTGACCATCACCGACCCCAAAGGCGATACCCTTTGCTGGGCGAGTGCTGGCACCAGTGGATTCAAGGGTAGTCGCAAAAGCACTCCCTTCGCTGGTCAGTGTGCTGCTCAGCAGGCCGCTGAGAAAGCGACCAAGTTTGGAATGCGTGATGTTGAGGTTCGTGTGAAAGGTCCTGGTTCGGGACGTGAGAGTGCG
>JAYZAR010000355.1:0-14754 GCA_036339635.1 Planctomycetota bacterium
ATTTGCGACTCCCAGCTCTTCATTGGCGAATTGCAATGTTGCAGAAGTTCCACCGAACTGCTCCAACCGGACACGCTCCTCGCTGTACTGCTCCCTCAACACGGATAGTCGCGTCTCAAGGTCCTCTCGCTCCTTCAATTCCTTCGAAGCCTCCGCCTCGATCTGGGCTTTGAGTTTTTGTTGCTCGACCAGCTTATTTCGTTCAAACTCTTTCCGCAGCAATTCCATTTGACGACTTGCCTCTACTTGAGCCAGCTCATATCGGCGGTCTGCTTGGCGATTCAGTTCTGCTGTAACCCGGATTCGAGCCTCCGACTCATCTGACTCAAGTTGGACCTCCGCAGAGTCGAGTTTAAGTTTCGTTTCTTCATAAAACTCACGTCGAACCCGAACCAGATCCTGGTCCTCCAAATTGAGGATCACGCCTTTGTACCGAGCGACCAATGCTTTGCTTTCACGGACCGTGGAATCCGCATCGATCGCTTGATCGATTTGCTCCTCCGTGGGACCTACTCTCGTTAGATTCAGCTCAGGTGGCAGAAACTCAGTGTTCGAGAGACCAACCACTCGGCGTGGGCGATTCTCTAGCTGAGCATCCAGGATCGCTAATTGGGCCGTCAAATCAGCGATCTGTGTCCTCAAACCAGCTAGCAAAGACCCTTCGCTGTCACTCTCGACCATGGCAACGGATTGACCGGGGGCATACCCCAGCGTTTGCTCGCTCAATTTCTTCACGCGGCTTCGACGATTCTCTACCTCCTGTTGCCAACGCTCGATTTCTGGCTCCAGCCACTTTTCAAGATTAGAGATCCGAGTATCGTCAAACGAATCTCGCTGCCTCAGGTAAGACTCCACAACCGCATTGCAGACCGCAGCGGCAGCGTTCCGATCCGTGTCGGTGTAGCTGACAAAGATCCGAGAACTACTGCCTGCGCTGCTCACCGAGAGCCCACTGCGAAGCATTTGCTCCGCCGTGTCTGGATTAGAGAGGCTAGGAGATTTCCGAAGACTTGCGTCGGAAAGAACCGGGTCGAGAACGATTGGATTGAAGAACAGTTGCTTCTCTGTTTTAGCCAACTCAGTCACGGTCGGCATGACGCCCTTAAAAACAACAAAATCAGTGTTCGCCTCGAGCAGATGATCCGCCTTGTAAACAGGCACAAAGGTTTCGAGGACGGCGAAAGCCACAAGCCCCGCCAAGATCGCTCCTACCGGAACTGCCCACGGCCAACAACGCCGCGCTGTAACCCAGATCAGCCACGGATCGAACTGTTGGCTAGTGGCGTGACCCGATCGCACTGACTCCTGCGATTGGGGCGAAGTGCTTGGATCGTGGGGTTGGATGTTGCTAATCATGGAGTAATTCGATGCGAAAGCGGTCGTGAGTCCAAACTCGGTGTTCAATAATGACGCAACCAGCGCCAAAATGTGCGAAAAATCAGGCTGTATCCCGTATAAAATCGCTTGCGTTAAGCTGGTCAACGGGCCGGTAAAGACGCTCCCAATATGCCTTGATGAGCCAGAGAGACGCAAATGCGAGGGGTATCATTAGATACCCCGACCAGTCATGTATCGTACGCCGCATGCTGGCATCGCCAAACTGTTGATATAGCAAGCCAACGACAGTGACCCTTACGGCATTGACGAGGATTGCTAGGGGAAAGATCGACGCAACCAGTACCAAACGGTCAATCCAGCTCCGTTTTACCATCGCGGCCCAGAAGAAAGCCAAGGCCGCGATTCCGACGAAAATTCTCATCCCAGAGCACGCCTCTTCCACCATCAATCGCTGATCACCAACCCAAATCACATGCGACTCGGCGACCGCCGGTTGCCCGAAAACACGAAGCAGCATCGTGCTGAAACCGGTCGCAATGCCCTGAAGCTTCCAACTCAACAGGGACTCTGCTCGATAGGGCAGAGGAAACATAAAGAGGAGAAAAACGATGGCTGGAGAGCACCACAACATTACTTGCTTACCAAAAGCGAACCAAATCACCCCCGCAAGCAATGGCGCCATCGACCAAGCGTCTAAGAAGTCAGCATAAAGCAAACGTCCCGCAACCCGCATCACGATGGCAAAAAAGATTAACGAGATTCCCGCCCAAGACGCTGTTTCATCGATACCGGGAAAACTGTCCTGCCTGTGCCAAAGCAAAAGGCCGGCGAGAAAGGGCACTAAATAACCGTGAGAGTAATCTGGCTCAGTCCGCCAGTTGCCTTCAACCCAAATCAAAGTTGGCCAGTAGGAGTAGAGAAGAACACCGAGGAAGGCAAGCAGACTCCATTTGTGAGTGCTTAAAACATCCGGAAACGAAATTTGCTTCAGCGGCGGTCGATCGACATTGCTGATGGCTACATCGCTAGCCACGCCGCGAATTAAATCGCGTTTTCGTCGTTCACTTCTTGCTCGTTTGCGTTTAGCCAAAACAATATCCCCGGCGATTGCATCACTCGTCAAACAGCGCCGTTCGCAAACTTGCTCGGCTGATTAACCGTCGCTCGCCACGAACTAAATAGGCACACTTTGGCTTGGCGAGAACCTAACTCTGATACACGCTAGTACCGTGACTAAGGGGCGTCAAGGATCGAGGCCACGCCTTTGCCTATTCATCCCAAACTGCCCATTACAACCGTGCTAGTCGTCGTTTTTCCCGCCCAACGAAGGCTAAATATCTGCCGACCTGAGCGATATACGGAGAAAAATGCTGGGTTTTCGCGTCTTAATGGCCTATCCCTTCCTATCAGTCAACGTTTGCCGGGAGCCGAAGTACCCATCGGGCCCCTCGTAACTCGTGAAACTCCAAAATTCGCTTCGCAGGAAGTCCGCAACCGCACTCATTCGCCAAACATTGCCCAGGAACCAACCTCCAAATGGACTATTGGCCGTCAGCACGATGGAAAATTGCAGTTATTGAGCGTGGGATCGAGCACTGGATAGAGCCCGAGTTACCCTTCGCGCTGATTGGCTCACACCCATGCTGCACGGTTCAGATCGATGAACCTCGCGTTTCACCCTACGTCTATTTCGCCTGCTGTTTTGCCGATTCGGTCGAGGTATGGCCACTTTGCCCCATCGCCTTCCCCCGCTGGGGGGTGATATTACCGGAACACTCGCTTGCCGTCGGACGAAAAAGAATCAGCCTTTTCCACCAGAGCCACTCGCTATGGCCCGATATCGCGGATCGCGGCGGGAGCACTGAAGACAAGAAAACCTCCCCTTCCATCGCTCAGGGTGTCAAGCGAGAGATAACACTCGACTGGGACGGTAAACAACGCCAAAAAATGTTGGCTCGTCGCGTCATGATCCTGGGCGGTGAACATCCGAGCACATTACGTCTCTACGGCCAAGGCTTGGCACCTTGCGATCATGCTGTGGTCTGCGATGGTACCTCGGTTTGGTTGGTCAACTTGACCCCTGGTCTCCAGGACGCCAAGGCGGAAAGGCTATGCAGGCCGCTAAAATCCGCGTCCACGCCAGAGATAATTGGCGACATCAAAGTTCGACTAGGCAAGGTCATCGAACCAAGTGATCAATCAAACTCCTCAATTTCACTTTCCGGCCTTTCATCGCTTGCGTCAAAAACGTCGCTAACCGGCAAAAAAGATCGCCCTTCGCAAGACCACCGTTCCACAAAAGGCGGAACGCCTAAACGCCGCAAGGCGGATCGGTCGAAACGCCGCAAGGCGGAACGGCCGAAAAGAAAAAGTGCCACCAATTTTCCAGTAGAAAAAGCTTCGTCGCACCTCTCGAATCACGCCAACCGGACGACGCCGGAAGCATTGACCTCAAGCCTGACCGACCGATTAGTTCGAATCGACCATGCACGTTTCACCAAGCGGCGTATCCTAATTATCTCGACGATTTCGCTTGGGTTTTTAGCCGCGCTAGCAATCGTTCTATGGATCGTTTTTGTGCTCCTGATCCCCAAGGTCACCGAGATGATGGGCTGATAACTGGCCAAGGCAGAAGACGATCCCCTGACCACACGGTCAGCCCATCGGTGTGCTACCTCGACCCACAAAACAAAGCGATTTGCACGAATCCGCAAAGAGGAACTCAATACGCTGGGCTTGCAGCAGCATCCAACAGAGCTCTTGCATCTTGTTGCACTGCGATCATCCGGGCGTCAACACTGGGTGAAGCCCCCGTAATCAGCTGCGTCGCCTCTCGGTGAACTACAAGCCGCTCCACGAAATCAAACCAGCGACGAAGTGACTTGGGGTCGGAATCGAGTCGCGACATCACGCGATCGACCGCTTGATCGGCACGCGTCAGAGAGTCTATCGCAAGCTCCTCCTCCCCTAATTTGTATTGTGCGATCGCGACTAAGCCGTGAACCAAATCGAAGTCGGGCCACTGGAGGTCTTGGCCTGCGAGCTGAAGATGCTCAATCGCCCTCTCAAAATCTCCAGCTCGGAGCCGAGCCCAACCTGTGACGTAATGCTTGATCGCCATTGGAAGGAATTCAACACGCGTACGCCCACTTGGTCCACTGCGTCCAATCGTGCCGCCACGACTTCCCGGCCTACCTCGTCCCCCGGGCCCGCGTCCCCCAAGCTCACCACGTTCAGGCGTCGCGACTCTGCTGGGATCACCGGGACCCAACCTGCCAACTATTCTTGGTGGCCCACCCGAATCACCACGCGCATGTCCGCCGTTGGGATTTCCAAAACGGGGGTTTGTTCGTGGCAGCCTATCCCCCTCAGGTCCTTCTCTAATGAGTTCCTGCTCAGCGAAATGCCGTCCCGTGGACGCGGGCTGCTTGGCACGGGGTGGATCAGGTGGAACTCGATCAAAAATATCTTGCGAGGCCCCACCGCTAGGATGCTCTCCAAATCGATCCCCGGGACCGCGCCCTCCTCGAACATTATTTGCGTTCAATAATGCCTCTGCGCGGTCAACAAGTCGGCCAAAATCAATCTGCTCGTCCGCCGTCACAATACAACCACGAATCACTGACCATGTAATGGCATTCGGATCATCAAGCGTCGGCTGGAGCATGGTCGAACGAATCGCCGTTAAGTCCTCCCACCGCTGCGTCCATGCGGACAGAGCTGGAACTCCCTGCCATTGAGGACCATCAAGCGGAGCATCCAACTGGATCGCGCTTGCATAATCCCATAACTTGAGGTCGAACATCAATTTCGCCCGCTCCACCCAAACCAGGTAATAGTTGAGAACCAGCTCAACGGCTTGACTGTAACCATCAAAGGCAGCATCCCAACGCTCCGCCTCTTCGTCGTTGCGAGCCGCCCCGATCAGAGCATTGGCGTCCTTCAATCGCGCTGTAAACCGCTCAACCTCGAGCCGTGCGGCGGTGGCCTCATTCTTGGATTTGATCACGTCTCGCAGCGCATCCTCTTTTTGATTTCGCTCATTGATCGCAACTGACGCCTGGTGGAGGCTCGCAACTGAGCCGATCAAAAAGGTCAGCGTCATTAGCACAGCGGTTGCGATCACCAATACGCTGGCGACGGGCAAATTTCCTCAATCGATAAAGTTGCAATGGCGGCCGCGCCTCAATCGGTTCCTCCGCCAAGAAACGCCGCAGATCAGCCGCCATGGCTGCTGCTGATTCGTGCGTCTGACGCGATCTTTTTCCATCGCCTTCATCACAAACCAATCCAGATCGCTCGGAATCGAATCCTGCTTGCTCTGCGTTTGATCTCCTGCACCGTCAATTGGCCGCGATGCCGGTTCGCTGTCAGCAAGCGTCGGTACGCGACACTTGTCGATAGTCGTTAATCGCAAACTCGGCTTGGGAGGATCTTCCTCTTGGATGATTCGCCGCATCTCGTCGCAACCTGCCGTATCGAGACGCTTTCGGTCAAACGGTGTCGTCCCGGTCAACAACTCATACAGCATGACACCGAGGAACTATATATCGCTGCGTATGTCGATATCCAAACCACTCATCGAAGCTTGCTCAGGACTCATATAAAGTGGAGTCCCAATCATCGAATACAAGCGAGTGTAAATCGTTTGATCGGTCAAGTTTTGGCCCATCGCCTTGGCAACGCCAAAATCAAGCACCTTCGCCACTGGCTTGGTATCGTGGAGTGTCACAAGCACGTTGGAGGGTTTGAGGTCACGGTGAATGCCCCCTTTTTGATGAGCGTGATGAACCTCCACGCAAAACTCCACGAACAAATCGGTTTTCTGCTGTAGAGACAAACCACTACGCTGACGAAACTCGGCGATCGGAACGCCACGAACAAGCTCCATCACAAAGTACAGACGAGCATCTGCTATCACTCCAGCTTCAAAGACTTGCGCGATGTTCGGATGTTCCGTCATCGCAATCGCTTGACGCTCAGCATCAAAGCGAGCGAGTACTTCAGCGGAGCTGGTCCCAGGCTTAATCACTTTAAAAGCGACCTTGCGGCGAACGTGTGGTTCCTAAAAAGCCGCATCAACAAGGCCGAAACCACCTTCACCAATCTGTTCCATCAACCAATAGGATCCGATTGTTTTCCCAATCTCATCATTGGAGTCGGCAGGGTTCACTTCCGAAGTCGCATCCAACGAATCAAGTTTCAACGATCCCTCTTTCACGAAAGGTTCGTCGAGTGGATTGAGCGTCTGGTCGGGTGCTACCAACAACGCCTGCACCGAATCACGCAGCGAAATATCTGCGCCACAGGCTGATTGCAAATAGTGCTCCCGCTCTTCTGCACTCTCGAAGTCCAAGGCGTTCAGGAAGATCGACTTTTCTGCTGATTGTGCCATCTTTGGATATTCGTTAGGTAAAACGCAGGTCCTTCGGGCGACCGGGTCCACTGGTCGAACCACTGCGGAGTAACGTCATAGGATCATGCGTGGCCAGAAGGATCAGCAGGCCACAGAATCTTGATTAATTCTCCGAATCATCGCTGCGGGAATCGATAGCACGCTTCGACCAAGCGCGTGCGTAGGCCCAGTTTCGCTTCGTGGTCCGCGGCGAGCCCCCCAAAATTTCCGCCATTTCTTCGATCGTCAGGCCGGTGAACTAGCGAAGTTCAACCAATTTTGCGAGGCCACCATCTTCGTGAGCCAGTGTCGTCAAAGCCTCGTCTAGCGACAACAGCGTCTCACAATCAACCGCTTCCAAAGCGACGTCCTCATCATTCAATTCACAGTGAAGCATTCCGCCGCCGCGCTTTTCAGCATTTCGCCGCCTCGCACTTTCGATCAAAATCCGCCGCATCGCCTTCAGCCGCTGCAGCGAAAAAATGTCCAAGACCATCCCATTTCTTCCGATCTTCTTCGCCAATGGGCCGCAAGAATGCTTCATGAATCAGTGCCGTTGGCTGCAGTGTCAGCCACGCCTTCTCCCATGTCATTTTCTGGGACGCGAGCCGTCGCAGTTCGTCATAGACAAGCGGAAGCAACTGATCGGCAGCTTTCCGATCCCCCGCTTCGAGAGACGAAAGGATTTGAGTTACGTTTCTAGTCATACCCCGTGTCTAGATGCAACCTGACTCGGCGGCAAAACCCCATAATGAAATCGCTAAACTCGTACGTTGTCATTCCAATCATCCGGTGAAACTCCCTCGCTTGGTTGCGAGTGACTAACAACCGAAGTATTCAACACCAATTTTTAAAATCGATCATGTCCGAAATCTCGCTGAATCGGCGGACCCTCTTAACATCCACCGCCCTCGGAGCATCGGCTGCCATCGGTGCGGGATGGATTACCAATGGCTTACACGCAGCGAGAATTACTCAACCCAAAATTCGCGTCGGCCAAATCGGTGTCGGCCATGCCCACGCGACAAAATTGTCGGTTTATCGTCATTCTCAAGATTACGAAGTGGTCGGCATTGTTGAGCCAGACCCCAAACTACGGCAGCATGCGGAAACGCATGCTGCCTATCGCGGTCTGCCGTGGATGACGCAAGAGCAACTGCTAAACCATTCCAGCTTACAAGCGGTCCTAGTCGAAACTTCTGTTCGTGACAGCTTGAAGACTGCTGAAGCATGTATCGCTGCCGGCAAGCATGTTCATCTCGATAAACCGGCCGGCGAGTCATTACCACAATTTGAACAGATCCTTGACATGGCAAAGCGTCAAGGACTTCTGGTTCAAATGGGCTACATGTACCGCTACAACCCCGCAATTGTCCTGATGCGATCCTTTCTGCAGCAAGGCTGGCTGGGCGATGTTTTTGAAGTCCACACTGTGATGAGCAAAGTCGTCGACCCCAAATCACGCCAATCACTTGCCGAATATCGTGGTGGAATCATGTTCGAGTTAGGTTGCCACATCCTTGACTTGGCAGTCGGCGTTTTAGGCGAACCAACTTCGGTGACGCCCTTTAACCAACACGCCTCATCGCGAGACGATGCGTTGCAAGACAATATGCTGGCAGTCCTGCAATACCCAGAAGCGATTGCCAGCGTGAAGGCGAGTGCGTTAGAAGTACAGGGATTCGCGCGTAGGCACTTCGTGGTTTGCGGAACCGAAGGCACCTTCCATATCCAGCCACTCGACAATCCCTCTGCACGGATCGCGCTGTCTACACCCCGCGAGGGCTACAAATCCGGATACCAAGACATCAAATTCCCGAAATACACCCGATACGTTGACGACGCGGCAGACATGGTGCGTATCTTACGCGACGAAAAAGAAACTGACTTTCCCTATCAACACGACTTGGCCGTCCAACGCACCTTGCTCAAATCATGTGAGCTTCCATTAAGCTAAACGGCCTCTCGAGTTGAAGGTTTTCCTCCCACAACCGGCATCGGTCGCCAAACACTCGTGAGCTCGAACGATGACGAACCCCTACACAGCACCGGATGAAACATCCGACTCCGAGAAACCTCCACGATCACGTTTTGGCATGCTTGGATGTGGCTGTGCAGTCGTGCTACTGGGACTAGTAAGCATCGGATTTCTATCCTTATTTGTTGATGTGGAAGGAAAACGAATGCCGCCGCCAGTCGGGATTCCGCTCGCTCCAAACTCTCCTGAGCCAACGAGTACCGAACCAACAACGAGTGCCGAAATAACGACGAATGCAGAGCTAACAACGACAGCACCCTAACTTGGATGACGACTGATTCAATCGGTTCAGCAAACTGTGGATTTTTAACTGCACCAGCAGTGGCGCACGAACCACCAGCCAACGCCGCGTTGCAGTACGATATTGCGTCACGGTCGAAGGTCCACCACAAGACTCCCAAGTACCGGGTTCAACAGACATTTCAATCAATTCATTTAGATCGAGCTCCACGTAGGATGTGTCGAGTGAGCCGTAGCTCGAATCCTCACTGGCGCAACTTCGGTCGCGTGGCGGCACCAACGAGGTCACGTCATGGACTCGAATACAGCACACGATCCTCCAAACCTGAGCAGGGCGAACGGAGATTCACACTTCAGCTGGACACAATTCTGGTCCAAGACAGCGGCGAACCTTGGGATGACGTTTCGATGACGCTATCCACTTCGACTCCGGAAACTCAGGCAGCGAGACCGCTGCTGACGCCGCTCCGCGTTCAGGCAGTGAATCCGGGCGAGCAACCTGCCGCCTCGACGGAGGCCGGCACGATCGCCAGCTATCTGCCTGACTGGCTGGACGAAGACACACTGCAGCGCAACGCTCGCTTGAACTCCGTCGCCAACCAACGCCAAGTCAACGAATTGACGACCGTGGCCGAAGTCCAAAGAACGCTCGCCGAAGATGCGGGCGACAATTTGTCGGATGAGACCTATGGCATGGAGAAACGAATTCAAATAACGGATGGCCCGCAGCTACAAACGATCGCGATCCTGTCAACCGAATTGCAGGGCCAGATGCATCACGTTGTCACTCCGTTGCTGAGCAGCTTTGCTTTCCGAGAAGCTGAACTGACCAACACTGCCGGCCGGAACCTGATCGCCGGGGATGCAGATGTGTATCTTGATGGCGATTTCGTTGGACGAACAATTGTGACACCGACCGCCGCTGGCCAAAAATTGACGATAGGATTGGGAGCAGACCGCAAAATCCGAACACGAAGAGAACTGCCCGGCAAGCAAGAGAGCGTTCAAGGTGGCAACCGTCGATCGACACTTCAACACCGACTGGTGATCACCAACTACCACGAACCACCTGTCGACATCCGATTGCTCGACCGCATCCCCATCACCGCAAAAGATGGCTCAATTCGCGTCGAACTTGATACCACGACTACCGCTCCCTTGTCGGAAGACCCTTTGTACGTGCGGACGCAGAGACCAACCGGTGTGCTGCGTTGGGATTTACAGATTCCAGCAAAGCAGTTTGGAAGTGACGCGTTCGACCACGAGTACGCGTATTCGATCGAATTGGATCGTCAACAAACGATCGTCAGCAATGACATCGCCAATGCATTAGGCGATCTGCAGTTTCAAAAGATGAATATGGGCGGCGGCATGGGGGAGGCGGCAACTTTTAAATCACAGATCCCCAATCCCGTTCGACACATCTCATGTCACCAAAAAAACGCCTAGTACCACAACCGTACCAAGCCTCTGCAGAGTCAACAGACCATTCATGGCCACTCACCTCCGTCGAACTCAACCTTCAAAAATACTTGGCACAACTGATGTAAGGGTCGTAATTACGAATCATGTGTTTGCAGCGCCGAGTCGGGTCCGCATCATTACAACTCAAAACATTTAGAACAAAGTCTCGAAAATCTTCCTCGATTTGCCCTTGGTTCTGAGAAGTGGGCGGCACGATTCTCGCTTCTATGAACAGACCATCGTCACCGATCCGGTAGCGACGAAAAATCAATCCTCGAGGTGCCTTCGCAACATCGCTGGAATCACCTCTGATAATCAGTGGCGACTGATTGAACAACCGCGCAATTCGAAATCGACTTGCACATGGTCTGCGATGGTGGTGCTCGTTCTAAGCGTCGAAATGTACTCGAGGGTCGCATCAACAGAACGCACAAATTCGTCTGCTTCCTGCCGATTGTTCAAGACCTGAACCGTACCGGATGTCACACAAACACCCGTGATCACCAAGAACTTGCATTGCTGGCGAATCTCCCTCATCCGCTTTGTGCGAAGTCGGCGCCGAACCCAACCGTGACGGATAATACCTTTGACGAATAATTGCCGCAGAAGCAAAATCGAAACCATTTGTTGAAATCCTTGAACATGGTTCGATTAATCCTCGCGTCCAACATCCCCACCAAACTGCTCAAACACCGTCTTTACATGACCGACGAGCGTTGCGACGACAGCAGGATCCTCCCCAGAAAGAGGTATCGTTGATTCGATCTCACCAGCACGGACCGCCAACACAATTGCAGCTAATACGTGCTCCACATCGACGGGCAGATTGGTTGGACCTTCAAGTTGTCCGGCGAGCTCAAATAACACACCGATCAACGACGAATCGACACTTGCTTCCCCAGCCGATGTCACGAAAATCCCCGGCACGATTTGTTGCTCGCTACTTTCATTCACGATAATCTTTTTCCAATTCAGAGACGCTTCCAGGAAACAACCGCCAAAGCGGGGCAACGGTCAAAAGGATGCAATGATCAGCATTCATTCAACGAAAGTGCGAAAACTGAACTTGGCTTGGAGGTGACGTTGAGAAAGAACAAACGGAATTTGCCGCAAACCTCACTTCTCATTACAGTCGGAAGCGAATCGGCAAGCGTTCCACCGACTCGACGGGTCGCCCCCAACGCTTTGCAGGCTCACCCTTCCACTGGGCGACGGCCTTGATCGCCGCTTCGTCTAAGAGCCGATGCCCACTTGATTGAATCAGTTGAACATCTTCGACGTTTCCTGCCGCCGTAATTCGCAACTGCAGCATTACGACGCCCTCTAGTCGCAACCGAATTGCATCTACCGGATAAGGTGGTGGTTGATTAAGGGAAAGATCAGCTGAAGCCTCTTTTTCAAGTCCAACAAACTGCTCGACGGGGATAGCGTTTGGCGTCGGTGGCTCAGCAATCGGGGGACGCTTGGCCAGTCGTTTCACGGGGACCTGGCTCCCATCGATCTCCGGCAATCGCTCTGCCGCCGGCCTTCGTTGCAATACAGGCTGCTCAACGCGCTGAAACATGGGTGCGTCCGTCGGCGATTTCATCCGACTTACTTCGTGACTTGGTGGCTCAAGAAGCGTCTCCGAAAAACGAAGGGGATCACGCACCTGATCTGATAACGTCTGGTCAATCTGCGGTGCGAGATTGCTGCTAAGGGGGGCAACCTTCATCGTCTCCAGCTCGCCTTGCATAGCAGCGGTCGAAATGACTGTGGAACTTACCGCTTTGATCGAAATGACTTGCGATTGCCCTGCCTGGGAAAATGGCGTGGGGGCCGCTTGTATGACATACAGCGCAGCAAAAACCGACGCGTGCAAAATCAGCGAAATACCATGCGACTTGAGAGCGGGAGTGAGCAAAGTTCTCAACAAAAAAGCGGAACTAGAAAGACGATCATGCGAATGAACAGTGTGGCTGCAGCCACGTTTTCAGCGTAACTATAACTCTTCTAGATAATTCTGCGACGGATCCCAGACGACTGTCAGAGTCGGATCGGAAGGCAGAGCATAACGCGTGCCGGCGACCTCGCTGCTGACAAAGGCGGCAAGAACACCCTTATTTTCTGGATTTTTGGCGAATTGGGCGAATTGATCGTCCAATCGTCGCAGATGACGGGTCTTCCCACGGTTAGCAGAATTCAACGCGTCGGAAAGTCCACCCCCGCTGTCGATTCTTTCGCCGGTGGACTCCAGCAGAGGCGGCATTTCGCTTCCGGATTGGTAACTTGCAAAAACTTTAACGCGGCGCGGGAAACAATCTGCACCGGTTGTATTGATCGCGTCGAAAAAAAAGGTCGGTGGCGGACATCGCTCAGTTTGCCCCCAACGTCGGATTCGACGCGTTGTCCCCGATTTTCCGTTGGAGCAATTGAAAAGATGGTCCACGTACCAAAGCAGTCAACCGACGGCAGGGGGAGCTCCAAAGGTCTGGCTTTGCTCCAACAGGCACCATTGAACTCGGGGATCATTTTGAATTGCGGGGCACTGGTGGCATCCCTGATCATCACCATCTTGGCTTCAGCTCCCGCTTCCGCACAGCCTCCGACGCTCCCTGAGATCGAAGTGCGACCGCCGGCCGAATCAATTGATGCCCCGCCCAACGAAAACCGATCTTCAGCACCGTCATCGTCATTGGGTCCAGACTTCAACGCTGAATTCAATCCACCATCGTCCCGACTCACCCCGGGTTCCAGCTTTACCAATCCGTCGATCAAGGGCTTGTTTGATAGTGAGCTTGGAACCTCTGGCCCCTTCGGCGAAGGTAGCGGCATTCTCCGCAACGGCAGATCCGTCTTTGACGCCCCCGCTGCAGTCTCGATCCGTTCGCGCCAAGAAATTGAACAACGTCAAGCGTCGGACATGTTTCATGCGTTGCAGAACGAAGTAGGTGTCCTGATGCAAGCGACGGCGGCTGGTCAAGCATCACCGTTCGTCCGGGGATTGACCGGCCAACAAGTCCTGATCCTGGTCGATGGTATTCGTCTGAACAACTCCGTTACCCGCCGCGGTCCAAATCAGTATTTCAACACGATCGACCCGGGCATGATCGACCATATCGAAGTGCTTCGTGGACAGGGTGCTGTGATGTGGGGCTCGGATGCCATCGGCGGTGCCATCAATGTCGTGACTCGTGGCGCCGACCAACATCGCGGTACTCACCATGGTGGCTATGCAACTCGTGAATTCGTTCAATATTACAACACAGCCAACTCTTCTCCCTATAGTCGGTTGAACGTGGAGGGCTGGGTCGGGTCACAAGGTATTTTCGGCGGCGGTAGCTTCCTGAATGTACGTGATCTCGACACAGGGTTTGACGAGTTCAGCCGACAGCCAGGCACCAACTATCAGCAGTACGCTGGCGATTTGAAATTCAATTTTTTGCTGAATGAACGCTGCCTGCTCACATTCGCGATGCAGCACTTTGAGCAGGAAGATTTACCTCGCAGTGACCGGTTCCCCGGCTACCCGCTGGACCGCAATAACAGCAACTCGCTTGGCGGCGCCAGGTTCTTCGACCCGCAACAAAGAGATCTGATCTACCTGCGCTACCAATCGCTTAATCCATTCGGTGGGCTATTTGACGCGATCACCACCACTGCCTCGTATCATCGTCAACGCGAAGTACAAACGCGTGGAGTTCCGACAACACGGTTTCAAGAAACCGATGTTGACACGACTGGGCTGCAGGTGATGGCGTCAAAAGATTTGTGCGATTATGGACGATTCTCAACGGGTGTCGATTGGTATTACGACGATATCGATTCGCCATTTGGCGGAACAGCAAGCGGTCCAATCATCCCGGATGACGCATGGTACCGTCGAGCTGGTTGGTTCCTGAATTGGGATGTCCCACTTACCGCAAAGTGGATCGGGACTACCGGAGTCAGATTCGAATCGATCGAAACAGCAGGCTCCCCGGAAATCGCTGGCACCCGACAATTCATCAAGGCTAGCTACGAAGACTGGATCACCCAGGTCGGACTCACGTACAAGGCATCGGACCAATTAAATCTATTTGGATCCATCTCCGAAGGGTTCCGCGCCCCCAACCTGGATGACCTGATGGGGAATAACCCAAACGTGCTTCAAGACGGCCAGAGCATCCCAAGCCTGGGACTCGTCCCCGAAAAGTCATTGAATTATGAAGTCGGCTTCAAAACCGCTTGCGAGCGACTGCGCACCAGTACTTCGGTGTTTTGGCTGGACATCAAAGATAACATTGTTTCAATCACCGCC